>JBILCQ010000162.1:0-5431 GCA_044353065.1 Flavobacteriales bacterium
CGGCGAAGTGAGCCAGCCCACCGTGACCGATGGTGTCAGCGCAGCACTCGACGCCGAAGCGCTTCGCTTCGTAACCTCGCTCCCCACGTGGGTTCCGGCTGCCAAGAATGGCATTCCGGTCGACTCCAACTATATCATGCCGATCACCTTCGACCTCGGCATCAAAGAAGAAGCATCCGAATAATCGGAGACCAAAGGAACAATCAACTAAACAAGTAGAACAAATCACACTCTACTGATTTTATTGCTCTATTAAAAAAGCGCCGCCCTCTTAACCAGGCGGCGCTTTTTGTTGATGGCCATTCGGTGCGAATTGCGCCCTTTTCATTCTGACTCTCCTGCTATTTCTATTTCTTGTAAGCTCATCACAACTGCCTTTTTGTTTCATTACTTTCGCTCCGTGCATCTGCAATTGATTCTCGATAACCTATTCCCCGACTTTCTGCTACAAACAGGAAATCTGCTCACTCATTTCGAAGCTTTAGAAGAAGCCGAACTCAGCACAGAGCATTTCAGTTTTTACTCATCGGTTGCATCTGTTTTCAGCAGCAAGATTGAAGGAGAAGACATCGACCTCGACAGCTATGTGAAGCACAAGCGTTGGGGTGCAGATTTTCGACCGGATTACACACGTAAAACGGATGATTTATACAGTGCCTATGAATACGCACGCATTCATTCCCTAAGCCCCGAGAGCATAGCTCACGCCCACAGTTTGCTCGCACGAAATTTCGTCGATGAAAAACACCTAGGACGATTGCGCACCGGCAACATGTATGTAACGACGCCCGATGGTAAAATCGAATATGTTGCCCCTGCTCCGCATGAACTACCGTGCGAAATGGAAAAGTTCTATGCCGACCTTTCGTTGATCCTTCAACAAAAACTGAGCATCGAAGAAGCATTCTACTTCGCTTCTTATGTGCATCTGGTATTTGTAAAGATTCACCCCTGGACCGACGGCAACGGCCGAACGGCCCGCCTTCTCGAAAAGTGGTTATTAGCGCATCACCTCGGCCCCAAAGCCTGGCTCATGCAGAGCGAGCGCTACTATTATGAAAACCACACCCGCTACTACCAAAACCTTCGCGCACTAGGCCTCGAATACGAATCGCTGGATTATGGCCAAGCATTGCCGTTTTTGGGGATGTTGGCGGGGAGCGTGGCAAGCGCAAAAAGCCAATAAGCTCTGTTACGATTGGAGACTTTTCCCGACGCTCAACTTAAAACTACTTTCTTCGAGTTAATGGTCAACAAGTAGAAGTAAGGGGGCAGGAATAAAGCCTTGGGTTTACCGAACTGCGAATACCTATTAACTACCCTCTCTAATCGGCATATCCGGAATAAGTTATAGGTTTTTTATGTCGCGGATGCTGCAGAGCTTCGCTGCATGGAAAACACACTCACACCCGTCATTGAAAATCGAATCTTTACCATTCGGGGAATGCAGGTAATGATGGACCGTGATTTGGCCGCTGTCTATGATGTAAGCACAACGAGGCTTAACGAACAAGTAAGCCGAAACTTGCGAAGATTTCCGGAAACATTTTGCTTCTACCTTACCAAGGAAGAACTTAAATTTTGGATATCGCAAAATGCGACATCCAAAGCCATAATGATCGGATTGAGAAAACCACCACGTGTTTTCACAGAGTATGGAGTCGCCATGGTATCATCCATAATAAACTCTCAACGAGCGGTAGAAGTAAGTGTTCAAATCATTCAAGCATTTGTTGTCATGAAAAAAGCCATGATGCAAGGTAACTTATTGAGTCATCGACTCGCGAACACCGAACAGATGCTCGTTTTTCATGAACGCAAAATTGAAGATTTATACAAACGCATGGAAGGAATAGAATCACCCAAGTACGGCATCATCTTCAACAACCAAATCTTCGACGCCTATGTATTCTTCAGCGAGTTGGTTCAAAAGGCAACGTCTTCCATCATCCTCATCGACAACTACATCGACCATACGGTGCTCTTGCAACTCGCCAAGCGCAACGAAGGAGTGACAGCAACAATATACACCGAGCGCATTACCACTGCCTTGCGGCTCGATCTGGACAAACACAATGCGCAATACCCAGCCATTGAAATTCACCGCATTCAACACGTCCACGACCGCTTCCTCATCATCGACGAAAAAGAACTCTACCACATCGGTGCTTCCATCAAAGACTTAGGCAAAAAGTGGTTTGCTTTTTCGAGGATGGATAGTTTGGTGGCTGAGGTGCTGCGGAGGATAAGTTAAAGGGAAAAAAGGGTAAGGTATAAAGTGACGCCCATCTTAACCTTCAACCTTTGCGCCTTTGATTATTGGGATGAAAAAGCTCGTGAGTTTTCGCATATCGCTGCCGTTGAAGTGTCTTCTGTATTGGAAAAAATCGCAACACCCGATGAACGGAAATCTGGTCTGGATATAGCCGACTATCTATTGCGGAATGCTTCGAATGAGTCAGCCGAACAACAAGCAACCAAAAACTTTCAATTATCTAATTAGCACAAAGTAGAATGAAAATGAAACGAATGAAGACAGGGGGCAGGTCAAAAGGTACACCGAACGCCTCGAACGCAAACATTAGACAAATGATGCGAGATTACGTTGTTAGCGAGTTTGAGTTCATCCCGATGCACTTGCACGAGCTGACAATCGCTGAACGTGCAATGCTATTGAAATCATTAGTTAGGTATGGTGTAGCACCTCTCGCACCAGAGAATGAAACAGGGGAAGACATATCTCCGATAATTATTCAAGTGCATCCAGATTTATGAGCATGGAATAATTCAGCCAAGCCTTTCACTAGGATTACTACCAAATACCTAGATGATCCTTTATATCATTAACATCGCCACTAATGTTATCAACTTTTTCCCCAACATAATAAATTCTCGACGAAGCTTCTTCCGCTTCTTCGAAAATCTCGGATTGCCGGTAAATTATTAGAAGTAGAAGAAAAATAATTACTAACTTTAAATGATTAAGAACAATGTACTTTTTTATTCCCATGTCAGTGAATTTTCTGTTATTACTCGAGGTGAAAAGAATTGACTAATTGGCTATACAGCCGAAAATTGGCTTCACCTTTTGAGCCCTTTTCATTTCAATCGCCTTATCCAAAGCACCATCCATCAACTCAATCCTGATATCCGTAATATCAGATGCCTTTAAAATATCGAAATTTTGTTGAGAGAGCGAATAGTCAACTTCAGAATAACCAGTAGAAAGGGTGTACTTCACGGCTGGAAGTTCAATTACGCCCGATACCGTTTTTAAAAGCAATTTCGCCCCCTCCGATATTGAAAAGACTCTTTGGAGGTTTAGACTCAATCGCACTCCTTTTGAATCGCCGACTTGAGTTAATGCAAACCCTACAGCTGTTGCACCATCCCGAACGATAATTTCGCTTTTTGTTATAATCGTAGCCTTGTTGGTGAACTTATCTACCTCGTTTTTCTCGTATTTGCATTGAGCCAAAGCATCTAGCATTGATACACACAAGGCACCTGATATAAAGAGTATTCGAACAATGTTATTCATTGCGCTAATATAGGAGGAGCATTACGATTGAATCAAAATGAACCAAAGAGCCTTCGATTATCACTTTTGAGGGGGCGCTATATGCAAACCGTATGCAAATAAAAAAGGGGCTTCGGCTTTGATAAGCTGAAACCCCTCATTTCATTGGTCGGGATGACACGACTCGAACGTGCGACCACACGCCCCCCAGACGTGTACTCTACCAACTGAGCTACATCCCGATAGTCGAAAAACTGAAGGCCAATGCCTTCTTCGAGGGGGCGAAAATAACATAGCAATACTCCTTCGCCAAAAAAATTGCCTCGGCTACACAAGGCAACCTTCAACTTTCAACCTTCAACCTTCAACCGCCATAGAAAAGTACCCTCGACCGAGCTCGAGCACCATCCAAACTAAATCGAGGCAAAAAAAAGCCCCCGAACAATCGGGGGCTTTCCATATTCTATCAGGACAATCATTCAATCACGACTGTCTCTTCGTTCACCTTCATCTCTTCTATCTTGATGATGCCCTCACCTTCGTCAGATCCTTTAGTTGCCGTTATTTGCAATACAGCAAATCCTGCCTGGCCCTCTTTATAAAAATCAGAGAAATCGAACGTAACCTTGCCGGTAGCATTCGTCACTTGAGTGGTGTCAAAACGAAGTGCATTGGGTGGTGGGGTCTCGAGTGAGGACTGAGCATACAATCTAACCGTAGCTCCCGGAACAACCTCGCCGTCTTCATTCACAACGGTAACGGTAGCTATCGTTTGCTTGTCCTTCTTGCAGCCGGAAACCGCAATAAGCAGAGCTCCGACGAAACAAAAAGCCGTGACGATTTTGAAACTTTTAGTCATCATAATGGGCAAATTTAATCAAAGGTCGTTTGGTTGTATCACTTTTCATGCTCGAAGCACATGCCTTTTTTCACAAAGGGCGGTGTGGAAAAGGGGATTCGCAACACTCATTCCTTCATTACCTTCGCCGCCTCAATACAACACGCCATGAAAAGACTTTCCATTACGCTCCTAGGTTGCGCAGCATTTTTTGTCTTTTGTAATGCCTCGGGGTGCAAAAGCTCCGACAAAACAACCGCTGAAAAAGTGAATACTCCGGCGGTAACCGAACAACAGGAGCCGGCACCAACGCCCGTTGCCACTCCAACCGAACCCGGAAAAGCTCCGATGGTGCGCATCAGTACCAAGTTCGGAAACATGACGGTGATGCTCTACAACGAAACTCCCCTTCACCGCGACAACTTCCTCAAACTGGTGAAGGAGAAATACTACGATAACCTCCTCTTCCATCGCTGCATTAAAACGTTTATGATTCAAGGCGGAGACCCACAAAGCCGCGGCGCTGCCCCAAGTGTCATGCTCGGCGGTGGCGGTCCGGGATACACGGTGCCTGCCGAGTTTAACGCCAACTTGGTGCACAAGCGCGGAGCTCTCTGCGCAGCGCGTCAGGGCGATCAAATCAACCCGAAGAAAGCTTCCAGTGGCAGCCAATTTTACATTGTGCAAGGAAGAACATGGACCGACATGGAGCTGAGCCAAATTGAAATCAACATTGGCCGCAACAACCCCGGATTCAAATACACCGACGCTCAAAAACAGGCCTATAAAACCACCGGCGGAACCGCTCAGCTCGATATGGATTATACCGTTTTTGGGGAGGTGGTCGATGGGTTTGCTGTAATTGACAGCATCAATAGTCAAAAGACCATGCGCGATCGCCCGGTAGAAGATATCACGATGAAGATGGAAGTCATCAATCGCTAAACCGATGTTGGAGACAATACAATTACACCTCGCCGAGATAGCCGCATTCCACGCCGCAACAGCGGAGGAGGTGGAACAGTTTCGTATCAAATACCTCGGACGCAAAGGCGTACTCAACGATTTATTTG
>JBILCQ010000012.1:0-17999 GCA_044353065.1 Flavobacteriales bacterium
AGATCTCGTAGCTCAGCTGGTAGAGCAATACACTTTTAATGTATGGGTCCTGGGTTCGAGTCCCAGCGGGATCACTAAAGGAGAAGAAGATTGAGGACAGCAACACTGTCCTCTTTTATTCTTCATACATACTAAAATTCGCCCTGGTGGTGAAATTGGTAGACACGTACGTTTGAGGGGCGTATTTCGCAAGATGTGCTGGTTCGAGTCCAGTCCAGGGCACCAATACAACTCCTGCTTTTACGGCGAGAGTTGATTCATACCACAGAGTAGAAGTTACTCTTAAAAAAACTTCAGAGGCGCGAAGCTGAAGAAGCCACGATACCGAAGTGGCGGAATTGGTAGACGCGCACGTTTCAGGTGCGTGTGTCGCAAGACGTGAGGGTTCGAGTCCCTCCTTCGGTACGACAGCAACAAAGGAGACTTTCACGGAAGTCTTTTTTTGTGCCTGCCCTCCGCGTTTTCTGAACCAACGTACCTTCGTCCTGTTTTCCAACTAAATGTCATCTCTTCAGTCATTGCAACCATTAAGCGACTGGCCTCGTAGGTCGGAAGAGCCACTGCTCATCAGCGGTCCCTGCAGTGTAGAATCGGAAGAGCAATACATTCAAACAGCTATCGCACTAGCGAAAACTTCCAAGGTTCATTTGCTCCGAGGTGGCATCTGGAAGCCCCGCACTCGTCCCAATGCGTTTGAAGGCGTGGGTGAAATAGGTCTTCAATGGATGGTGAATGCGCGCGCCGAAAGTGGGCTTCCGGTCATGACAGAAGTAGCGAATGCCGAACATGTTGAAATGTGTTTGAAGCACGGCCTCGATGCGCTTTGGATTGGAGCACGCACCACCGTAAATCCGTTTTCGGTGCAGGAAATTGCTGATGCACTGCGTGGAGTAGACATTCCCGTATTCATCAAGAATCCGGTAAATCCCGATCTTCAATTGTGGATGGGTGCGCTCGAACGCATACAGCAAGCAGGGATACAACGCATGGCGGCTATTCATCGCGGGTTCTCGCATTTCGGCGATAGTATCTATCGCAACAAACCTATGTGGGAGATACCCATCGCACTGCGCACGGCATATCCGAACATCACGCTCATTTGCGACCCCAGCCATATATGCGGACGTCGCGATTTGCTGCAAGGTGTCGCTCAAAAAGCAATGGACTTAGGTTTCGATGGTTGGATGATTGAAAGCCACCTCAACCCCGATGAGGCACTCAGCGACGCGGCTCAACAAATCACGCCGGAAGCGCTTGTGGCCATGTTGTCTTCGATACAAATTCGTCAAGCGCAAAGCGATGATATCACTTTTGTGCACGAACTGCAAGCCCTTCGATCGAGAATGGACAAGGTCGATGAAGAGATTATTCATTTACTCGGAAAGCGCATGCGCATCGCAGAAGAATTAGGTAGATTCAAGAAAGAAGAATCGGTAACTATTTTCCAAATAGACCGATGGAAAGAAATTCTGGAATCGCGCACCATGCTTGCAGAACAAGTCGGACTATCCAAAGAATTTATTTTGAAGTACCTCGAACAGCTTCATAAGGAATCCATTCGCACACAAACGCGCGTAATGAATAAGCGCGATTGATTTCGAAATCTATTTCACTTTAACTTGGAACATGGAGCGATCACCGATGAAGCCGGTAAGTTCATCTCCTGCGCTCACCTTGCCCACTCCACTTGGTGTTCCCGTAAAAATCAAATCGCCAATTTTCAAGGTCATGTATTGCGAAACATACGCGATGATGGCATCGAAATCGAAAATCATATCACTGCTGCTACCCTGTTGTACAAGCTCTTCATTTTTCTTTAGCGAAAACCGAATGTTGTTTTTTTCAAGCTCTTCCACAGGAATAAAATCCTGCGAGATAACCGCAGAGCCATCAAACCCCTTGGCCTTTTCCCATGGCAAACCTTTTTTCTTTAACTCCTCTTGCACATCGCGCGCGGTGAAGTCGATTCCCAAACCGACAGCACCATAATAACGTGGCGCAAACTCTTTGCTGATGTGCTTGCCCAGCCGGTCAATGCGCAACACCAGCTCTGCCTCATAATGCACATCGCTGGTCCAGTCGGGAATAAAAAACGGGTTGCCCTTCGGCAATATCGCCGAGTCGGGCTTGCAAAAGAATACGGGCTCTGTGGGCACCGCATTGCCTAATTCCTTCGCGTGCTCCGCGTAATTGCGGCCTATACAAATAATCTTCATAGTTTATCTCACAAATTCAATGACCACTTTGCGGTCGGTCAGACCTTCCTGCACCGAATCGCGATCTCCGTAATATTTCGTGATGAAGCGATCGGCACTCAATCCACTTTTCACCAAAAAGTCCTTTACGGCATTGGCTCGTTGCTGACTCAGCAACAGATTGCGCGCAGCATCGCCCGACTTGTCGGCGTATCCTGTAACGATCAACTTCAACTGAGGTGAGCGGGCCAGGATATCGACAATCTCGTTGAGCGACAGTGCAGCACCTGCATCCAGCTTTACAGAACCTTTCGGGAAATACACATTCATCGATCCAGGCAAGTTGGCAACCGTGCTTCCTGTTCTAGCGGGCGGCAACATGGTGTTCGACCCATCGGCAACCGCATCACCTGTATTCATTTTCACAAGTGCAAAAACCATTTCGCGCAAGTCGTCGATTTGTTTTTGCATGGCTACATTCTTCTCATCCTGGCTTTGTTGCCATAGCTTCAACTGCTCGCTGCGGAGGTCATCAATTTGCTTTTGCATACCGTCGAGCTTATTATTATTCGACTGTAGCAATTCCAGCAATTGCGCATTGATATTAGTTGATTCATCGGGTAACGGTGAGTCGAGCTTAGAACGATCGCTCAAATCAATGGTTGCAAGACCGCTTCCATCCAGCTCAACGCGGATTGGCTCCAATGGCGCCCACTTCTCATCGCCGAGGTATTGCTGGAGCAGTTTCTCACGCGCGCCATTATCAATCACCACTTCTTCGGAGCCCTGCACCACCATCAAGTTTTCTTCACCATACATGCCCACCTCCATGCGCACCAGCATGTTCAGATCAGATAATTCTTTTTCCAGAAAATTTCGACGCATACGATTCTCTGCGTCTTCGTCATTATCGCCTACCGAAAACTCAACCGTTCTAAAGTCGAGTGCGTCGATAGCAGCCAATTTCCGTTCAACCACTTTTGAAAACCCCTTGAATCCGGCAAGCTGCTGATAGTCGTAAAAATCAACTGCGCCCTTTACGATGCCATTCAAATCCTTAAGTGTCTCTTTCTTCGATCGACGCAATTTGACATCACCATTTTGAATGGAAGCACACTTTTCGACGTACATGGCCAGGTAGGAAGACACCAGTTGCTCAAAGCGATTCAAGGCAACCTGATCGGCATGTTCGTAATAATGAATGATGATGCGATGCTCTTCGGAATGCGCAGGAATGATCTTACCTGAAGCCAGTCCTGTGGTGTCCTTCGGATAATGCTGCACAATCGTAGTCTTTTGGGAAGACAACCCAAAAGGCACAAGCAAACATGTAAGAAGGAGTAACAGAAAATGCTTCATCGGCATCTTCAAAATTACCCGCATCAGGAAATGTGAAAACCCCTGTTGCGAATGGAATTATACACGGGATATAAACAGAAAAGCGAGAACTACCAGCGGGCGATTACCGTTTCGTTTCCTTTGGTAATCTGCCCCATTTGAGCAACCACCTCTGAACCAATCGGAAGGAAAATATCGACACGACTTCCGAATTTGATGAAGCCGAATTGCTCGTTGCGTTCTACACGCTGTCCGGGTTTTACGTAGTAGACAATTCTTCGCGCTACAGCACCTGCTATTTGACGAAACAACACCTCCTTGCCGTTTGCATGCTTGATGACAATCGTAGTGCGCTCATTATCGGTGCTGCTCTTCGGATGCCACGCAACGAGATACAAGCCCTTGTGATATTTGGCGTAGGTCACTTCTCCTTCGCAAGGAACCCAGTTGGCGTGCACATTGAGGGGCGACATAAAAATCGAAACTTGAATACGCTTTCCTTGGAAGTATTCCGGCTCCTCTGTTTCTTCAATCACCACCACTTTTCCATCGCAAGGCGCAACGAGTTCATTGGCTGCAGATCGATTGGTGCGCGAAGGCAAACGAAAAAACTGAACGACGAGATAAAAGAAAACGATGACCGGAGCGCTCGCAAGCCAAAACCATGCGGATGAAGTGTCGATCACTTTTGTTAACCCGAAAATGATACCACCACAAAGCACTGCAGCTCCGGTAATGAGTTTATATCCTTCTTTGTGAATCGTCATAAGAAATAATAGATTTTATAGTAAGCCAGAAATACCGGCAAGGCCAAAAAAAGTCCGTCGAATCGATCCAGCACACCACCATGCCCAGGCATGATGTGACCACTGTCTTTCACACCAAAGTTTCGCTTCAAATGAGACTCGAATAAATCGCCGAGGTTCCCGAAAATTGCAACAGCCGAAGCCATGACCAACCAATCGCGAAGCTCGAGCGTATGAGTCAAACGGTAGAGTGCAAATGCAGCAGCGAACGAAGCAATCGAGCCACCCATCAGGCCCTCCCACGTTTTGTTGGGAGAAACTTCCGGATAGAGTTTACGCTTGCCCAGATATTTTCCGGTGAAATACGCTCCGGTATCGTTGGCCCAAAGCACGAGGAAAAATCCAATGAGCGGAATGGGGTCGTAGGTGCCCTGAAGTGTGGGCAGGACATTCACCAGCGACAAAGGCAAGACCACGTATATCCATCCGAAGATGGTGATCGCCAAATTGGTCAAGGTGAAATGATCGAGCTTGATAAGTTCCGCCACGAATATGACAGCAACCAGCAAGGGTAATATCCAAAACCAAACAGGAGGAACCGTATCGGTTTGAACTAAAAACACTAGCATGTAGAGCACAACTCCGACCGACATGCCTTTGAACCATCGAGGCGCATTGCTCTGCTGATGCTGCAGCAAATCATACACTTCATAGAGACCAACAGCTGCAAAAAATAAAAACAGCATGCCGTTGGCCAAGGCACCCCAATAAGCACAGCCAACCACCGCGACCGAGAAAATCAGTCCAACAATGGAGCGTTGCGCAAGATTACTGAGTGCCGCCATAACGTCGGCAAACTTAATCAATCAACCCTATAGAAATTGAGAAAACTACAAACGCAAAAAAGGCCACTTGCGTGGCCTTTCTTTATGCATTTTCCGATGACGGTTCTGAATCGGGTTTGATTTCGATTTCCGGTTTATTTTCAATTTCCGGTTTTACTTCTTTTTCCGGCTTCAACTCATTGGCCGGGTTGCGCTCCTTCCATTGACGTGGTCCGAGTATTTCTTCCAAGTCATCTTTGAAAATGACTTCCTTCTCGAGAAGCTTTTTAGCCAGTCTGTCGAGTTGTTCGCGGTGCGTTGAAAGCAAGTCGACCGATTTTAAATAGGCCTTCTCAATAATCTTCGACACCTCTTCATCAATCACCCTGGCTGTTTCTTCGCTGTAGGGCTTAGTGAACTGTGACTCTCCGCTGCTATCATAATAACTGCGGTGACCAATCTTTTTGTTCAGACCGTAAACAGTCACCATCGCATACGCTTGCTTCGTTACCTTTTCCAGATCACTGAGTGCACCGGTCGATATTTTACCGAACGCCACTTCTTCAGCTGCACGGCCACCGAGGGCTGCGCACATCTCATCGAAGATCTGTTCAGTCGTCGTTATTTGACGTTCCTCAGGCAAGTACCAAGCTGCACCCAACGAACGACCGCGAGGCACGATGGTCACCTTAACAAGAGGAGAAGCGTGTTCCAACAACCAGGAAATCATAGCGTGGCCGCTTTCGTGATAAGCAATCGTCGATTTCTCCTCTGCTGTGATGATTTTGTTCTTCTTTTCAAGACCGCCAATAATTCGATCGACCGCATCCAGGAAGTCTTGCTTATCGACGGTATGCTTGCCCTTACGCGCAGCTATCAATGCTGATTCGTTGCAAATATTCGCGATATCAGCACCGCTAAAGCCGGGAGTTTGACGAGCAAGAAACTCTACATCAATCGAACTGTCGAACTTCACGTTTTTCAAGTGAACCTTGAAAATGGCGACGCGTTCATTCAAGTCAGGCATGTCGACATAAATCTGACGATCGAAACGACCAGCGCGCAAAAGCGCCTTATCCAAAATATCGGCTCTGTTGGTTGCCGCCAAAATGATGATGCCACTGTTGGTAGCAAAACCATCCATTTCGGTCAACAACTGATTGAGGGTGTTTTCGCGCTCATCGTTACTACCGAAGTTGATGCTCTTACTGCGAGCACGACCGATTGCGTCAATTTCATCAATGAAGATGATTGAAGGTGCTTTTTCCTTTGCTTGACGGAATAGATCGCGAACGCGACTCGCGCCTACCCCGACAAACATTTCAACGAAGTCGGAACCGCTTAGGGAGAAGAACGGCACCTGCGCCTCCCCGGCAACTGCTTTCGCCAGCAATGTTTTACCCGTTCCCGGAGGGCCTACAAGCAAAGCACCTTTTGGAATCTTTGCTCCGAGCTCGGTGTATTTCTTTGGGTTCTTGAGGAAATCAACAATCTCTTGTACTTCTTGCTTAGCACCTTCTAAACCCGCTACATCATTGAATGTTACGGCGGTACCCTTGCCCTTTTCAAACAACTGCGCCTTCGATTTTCCAATGCTGAAAATTTGTCCGCCGCCGGCACCACCGCCACCCATTCGCCGCATGATAATTACCCATACTCCGATGATGATACCAAAGCCGATAATCCAAAACAACAGATTTTGTCCGAACTCATTGATGGGCTTGTAATGAACAGCAATACCGCGGTCATTGCCCAAGCGCTCAATTTCATCGATAGCATTTTCGCTGGGCGGAATGTTGAACCAAAACTCACTGGAACGACTGAACCCCTTCATGGCCGGCTGGTTGCCGATTTCATTACCCAGCATGGCTCTTCCAAGCGAATCCAAATAGACTTTTCCTACAACCTGATTGTATTCAACCTTTTCTATGAAACCACTTTCAGCGTACTGCTTGAATTGACGGTAATCAATCTGGCGTCCGTCACTACCGCTGTTGAAAATCATCATGCCTATTAGAATCATCGCCAGGATGGCATAAATCCAATAGAAATTTCCTCCGCGCTTATCGCCGCCACCCGGAATTGGTTGCGGTTTTCGTTGTTCTTTTTTGTCTTCTGACATTCTGTTAGAATTAATTTCCAATTCGCTTCACCGAAGCGTCGGCCCAAAGATCTTCCAATGCATAAAAGTCGCGTGCGTCTTTGCTGAAAACGTGCACGATAACATTGACGTAGTCCATGAGAATCCAAGTAGCATTTCGGGTACCCTCGCTGTGGGCGGGCTCATCTTGAAGAAGTCTGTAAGTTTCCTTTTCGACTGAGTCGGCAATGGCTTGCACCTGTGTGTTACTATTGCCATGACAAACAACAAAGAAGTCGGAAAGTGCATTCGGGACTTTGCGCAGGTCCATGACAACGATGTCGTGAGCCTTTACTTCCTCCATACCATGCACGACCGCGTCAACCAATTGCTCAGCGCCGGCCTTGACTATCTTCGATTTTGTTGTTCTTTTTACTGCCACTTGAGGGGCAAAAGTATGCGCGAGCGCGCTCTATCAAGCGACAGAGGTCATTTTATTTCATTTTTTTACCAACCCCTCATTTGCCGAATTTCGCAGACCATGAATTTCGAGCGCCTCACACCTATTCGTTTCAACCAAATAGACTCCACCAATGCTGAGGCAATGCGCATGCTGAAACAAGGAAAACCAGCCGAGGGCACCTGTATCGTCGCCAGTTTTCAGGAAGAAGGACGAGGACAACGGTCAAACGTTTGGACTAGTCGTGCCGGAGAAAATTTATTGGTGAGTTTTATTCTGTATCCAAGGTCTGCTATGGCGCAAAGTCCTTTTCTATTGAGCAAAACCATTGCGCTGGCTGTTCAGAAAACAATTGCAAACTTCACAACCGGAAACGTTCAAATTAAGTGGCCGAATGATGTTTTGATTGATGGCAAAAAGGCGGCAGGCATCCTCCTCGAAAATCAATGGGCCGGCTCCAACTGGCAAGCAGCTATTGCGGGTATTGGCATTAACGTAAACCAGACAGCGTTTGCGCTTGAAACTGCTACTTCGCTTGCCTCGCAGAACGGACAATCTTCGAATGTTGCGCTCGTATTAGCTGAATTACAAAAGCAGCTTTCACATGAATACGAGCGATTGTGCAACGATGAGGCAACTTCCATCAACGCGGACTATCATCGCAATCTATTCGGAAAAGAAAACTATAACCTCTATCAAACGCCGGAAGGACGAATAACAGCGAAAGTGGTTCAAGTGAACGACAATGGCCGAATTGAGCTGATTACAGCAAACGAGATCAGCAACACCTTCGACCTCAGTGAAGCCCGTTTGATTTACTGATTCTAATCAGCAGGAGGCGTGATAAAAATAACGCTCATTTATTTTTAGCTTGAAGTCAAATGATGTTACTTGCTTGCGGTTTGGTTGCCTTGCTTCAAGGCACGTCTAGATTACCACTGATAGATCAGTATGAACAGAATCATTAAAAAAGCCGCGGTTATAGGAAGCGGCGTCATGGGGTCGCGTATCGCATGTCATTTTGCGAACATCGGCGTTCAAGCCGTATTGCTCGATATCGTACCCGGCTCACTTACAGAAAAAGAAACACAGCAGGGGTTGACACTTTCCGACCGCAAAGTGCGCAACCGCATTGCGCAAGAAGCGCTGCAAAGCGCTATGAGCAGCAATCCCTCTCCTATTTATCGCAAATCATTTAGCGAGCGAATAGTGATTGGTAATCTCGAAGACGATTTGCATCTATTAAAAGACTGCGATTGGATTATCGAAGCAGTTACCGAGCGAATCGATATCAAACAACAGGTTTACGAAAAAGTCGAAATGCATCGTAAACCGGGCAGTTTGATTA
This sequence comes from Flavobacteriales bacterium, assembly GCA_044353065.1. Lineage (GTDB taxonomy): Bacteria > Bacteroidota > Bacteroidia > Flavobacteriales_D > Sanyastnellaceae > JAIBBG01. The sequence continues at coordinate 8,992 of JBILCQ010000012.1, forward strand.
CAACAAACACGTCTGGTATTCCTATCACTTCACTTGCTGAAGGCCGAAGCGATGATTTCAAAAAACACTTTTGCGGAACACACTTTTTCAATCCGCCTCGCTATTTGCAACTGCTTGAGATTATTCCTTCACCCTATACTTCCCCTGAAGTAATTCAATTCTTCTCTTCCTACGGTGAAAAGTACTTAGGCAAAGTAGTCGTTCCCTGCAACGACACTCCCGCTTTCATTGCGAACCGAATTGGCGTGTACAGCATACAAGCACTCTTTCACTTGATTAGCGAACTAGGACTATCGGTGGAAGACGTCGACAAACTAACCGGTCCGGTGTTGGGTCGCCCAAAGAGCGCAACGTTTCGTACGTGCGATGTAGTCGGGCTCGACACGCTCGTTCATGTAGCGCGTGGTGTTCACGAACATTGCCCCAACGACGAAGCTCGCAACGTGTTTGCGATTCCATCGTTCATCCAGCACATGGTTGATCAGAAATGGTTGGGCGATAAAACCAAGCAAGGTTTTTACAAGAAGATCAAGAACGAAAAAGGCGAATCCGTCATTCTTTCACTCAATCTTCAAACCTTGGAATACGGCGAACAGAAGAAAAGCAAGTTTGCCACACTCGAAGCAACCAAGGCCATTGACAGTTTGATGCAACGCATGCCCATGCTTTACAATGGCAGCGACAAAGCCGGCGAGTTTTACAAGAAAGCATTTGCCGGACTCTTTGCCTACGTGAGCAATCGCATTCCGGAAATCAGTTCATCGATACATAGCATCGATGCAGCTATGCGCGCAGGCTTCGGCTGGCAGCTCGGCCCCTTCGAAGTATGGGATAGCATTGGTCTCGCTAAAGGAGCCGATGATGCTCGTAGGCATGGACACACAGTTGCAACTTGGATGGATGAAATGCTTGCCAATGGATTCACTTCGTTCTATCGAATGAATGAAGGAGTAGAAGAGTGTTATAATCCTACTTCAAAAAAATACGAACCCCTGCCCGGTTCTAACCACATCAGTGCTCCTTCGAAGTTGCCCGCATCTTCGCAACTGTGGACCAACGGCGCGTGTAGCGTGCGTCATTTAGGTGACGGCATTCTCTGCTGTTCATGGAACACGAAGATGAACACGATTGGCGGTGAAGTGATGGAAGGACTCAATAAAGCCATTGACTTGGCTGAAAGTGATTACCGCGGATTAGTTATATACAACGAAGGCGACAACTTCTCAGCAGGAGCCAATGTGGGTATGATCTTCATGTTCGCTGCCGAGCAGGAATACGAAGAACTCAACATAGCCGTGCGCTATTTTCAAAAGACGATGATGCGCATGCGTTACTCAAGCATTCCGGTTGTTGGTGCTCCCCACAACCTGACGCTGGGTGGAGGTTGCGAATTGAATTTGCATGTCGATAAAGTGGTAGCCCATGCCGAACTGTACATGGGTCTTGTGGAGTTTGGTGTTGGAGTAATTCCCGGTGGCGGAGGCACAAAAGAATTTGCTTTGCGCACCAGCGATGCCTATCGCGAAGGTGATATACGTCTCAATACGTTTCGCGATCGCTTCCTAACGATTGGCCAAGCGAAGGTTTCCACTTCCGCCTACGAAGCATTCGACCTGGGTTATTTGCGCCCCGGAATCGATGAAGTGGTTGTGAGTCGCCGACTGCAACTCTCTCGTGCAAAAGAAGCATGCCTCCAATTGGCCGAGGCAGGATATACGCAACCATCGGTTCGCAAAGACATCACCGTGCTGGGTTCACAGGCACTCGGCATTGTATACGCAGGTGCAAATAGTATGTACAGCGGACATTACATCAGCGAGCACGACAAGCACATCTCTGAAAAACTTGGATACGTATTGGCGGGCGGCGATTTAAGCAGCCCAACCCAAGTGAGTGAAACATATCTGCTCGACCTCGAGCGCAAAGCGTTTCTTGAATTATGTGCACAGCGCAAAACATTGGAGCGCATGCAATCGCTGGTAACAAAAGGTAAAATTTTACGAAACTGATTATTCCATGAACGCATATATCATATCCGGTTATCGAACTGCCGTTGGAAAAGCACCGAGGGGCTTATTTAAAAACTATCGTCCCGACGATTTAGGCGCTGCCGTGGTGAGGCGCATCATGGAAGATGTGCCGCAGCTCGATCGCGCGCTCATCGACGATGTTATCGTGGGCAACGCAACACCCGAGGCAGAGCAAGGACTCAACATCGGTCGAATGATTTCACTGATGGGACTTGATACTGAGAAAGTGCCAGGCATGACCGTCAATCGATACTGCTCCAGCGGATTGGAAACGATTGCCATTGCTGCTGCGAAAATTCACAGCGGCATGGCCGATTGCATCATCGCTGGCGGTGTGGAAACCATGTCGCCCATTCCGTTTGGCGGTTGGCGAATTGTACCCAATGCTAAAGTGGCCAAAGAACATCCCGATTGGTATTGGGGCATGGGACTTACTGCCGAAGCTGTTGCCAACGATTATAAGATTTCACGCGCAGCGCAAGATGAGTTTGCATTCTACTCGCACCAGAAAGCAGTTGCTGCGATAGAAAGCGGCAAGTGGAAAAACGAGATTGTACCGATTGAAGTAACCGATATTTTTCTCGACGAAAAAGAAAAACGCACAGAACGCAAGTACATCGTAGATACCGATGAAGGAGCGCGCAAAGACACTTCGGTGGAAGCGCTGGCCAAACTAAAGCCCGTGTTCGATGCGATGGGATCGGTAACTGCGGGCAACTCCTCTCAAACATCGGATGGTGCCGCATTCGTGATGATTGTAAGCGAGTCGATGCTCAAGCGATTGAACGCACAGCCCATCGCTCGACTTATGAGTTACCACGTCGCAGCGCTAGAGCCGCGTATCATGGGTGTAGGGCCTGTGTATGCGATACCAGGCGCATTACAACGCGCTGCACTAAAGCAAAACGACATCGACTTAATAGAGCTCAACGAAGCATTTGCATCACAATCGCTTGCCGTTATCGACACACTTGGGTTAGATGCCTCACGCGTGAATGTAAACGGAGGTGCCATTGCGCTGGGCCATCCGCTTGGTTGCACGGGCGCAAAACTCACCGTGCAATTGCTGAATGAAATGCGCCGCCGAAAAAACAAATACGGCATGGTCACCATGTGCGTAGGAACCGGCCAGGGCGCTGCCGGCATATTCGAATTGTTGAACTGATTAGAAAAAAGATACTATGTCAAATCCCACTTCCAATACACTCACCGGCGGTGAGTTTCTCATCAAAGACATTGATTGCAATCAAGTTTTCATCCCGGAGGAATTCGGCGAAGAACAACTCATGATGAAGCAAACGTGCATCGATTTCGTGAACAGCGAAATCGTGCCGCACCTCGATGCCATCGACCATCAGCAGGAAGGGTTGATGGAGAGCATACTCGACAAAGCCGGAGAACTGGGACTGTTGAGCATTTCTATTCCCGAAGAACTTGGCGGCATGGGCATGGACTTCAAGACATCGATGCTTACCACCGAGATGCTTGGCGCGGGTCACTCGTTCAGCGTGGCGTATGGCGCACACACCGGTATCGGCACATTGCCAATTCTCTATTACGGAAACGAAGAACAGAAGAAGCGTTTCATCCCGAAGCTCGCCACAGGCGAATGGAAAGGTTGCTATTGCTTGACAGAACCCGGCAGCGGATCAGACGCCAACAGCGGAAAAACAAAAGCCGTGTTGAGTGAAGATGGCAAACACTACATCATCAACGGACAGAAGATGTGGATTACGAACGGTGGGTTTGCGCATGTGCTCACCGTATTTGCCAAAATCGATAACGACGAAAATTTATCTGCGTTCATTTTAACGCGCGATATGGAAGGCATCACGTTCAATCCGGAAGAGCGCAAAATGGGAATCAAGGGGTCTTCCACCAGGCAGATCTTCTTCAACAACGTGAAAGTTCCTGTTGAGAATCTGCTCAGCGAGCGTGGTAACGGTTTTAAAATCGCGGTCAACATTCTCAATATAGGCCGAATCAAATTGGGCGGTGGAGTGTTGGGCGGAGCCAAGGAAACCATCACAGATGCGATTCACTACGCCAACGAGCGCCAGCAATTTGGTCGCCCCATTATGAAGTACGGTGCAATTCGTCACAAGATAGGCGATATGGCCATACGGATTTTCGCTACTGAAAGCGCTCTATACCGAGCCACCCAAAACATCGACGATGAAATTTCGGCGCTGCAACAATCCGGAATGGATAAAGGCAAAGCAGTATTGAAAGGCATCGCTTCATTCGCACCGGAGTGCGCGATTCTAAAAGTACTCGGATCGGAAGTTCTCGACTTCGTGGTAGATGAAGCAGTTCAAATTCATGGCGGCATGGGTTACAGTGCAGAAACACGCGTAGAGCGTGCCTACCGCGATGCGCGCATCAATCGAATCTTTGAAGGAACGAACGAAATCAATCGGCTGCTCATCGTCGACATGATTTTGAAGAAAGCCATGAAAGGGGAACTCGACCTGATGACACCAGCCATGAACGTAGCCAACGAACTGATGGCCATTCCCGACTTTGGAGAAGCGCCCACAAACACATTTGAGCAGTGTCACAAATACGTGAGTCAATTCAAAAAGGCAGTTTTGTTGGTGGCAGGAGCAGCCGTTCAAAAGCTCATGATGCAACTCGAGAAAGAACAAGAGGTACTCATGCAAGTAGCCGACATGATTATTGCGACCTACACTGCAGAGTCGATGTTGCTGCGTATTGAAAAGCTGAACAGAAAAGGCGTCAACACCGAGCTGCATGAAGAAATGCTCAAGGTGTATTGCTATGATGCTGCTGAAACCATTTCAGCAGCCGGCAAGGAAGCACTCCTCGCCTTCGGCACGGGAGACGAACTACGCATGATGCTTATGGGACTTCGTCGTTTCACGAAAACTGAGCCATTCAACGTGAAAGAATCACGCAGGAAGGTGGCCGCGAAAGTGATTGAAGAGAATCGGTATGGACTTTAAACGCAATTAGAAATCTTACTTTTTTTCAAGACCTAAACTCATTCTCCATTATGCTCAGCATGCGGGCCTCGAGCTCATCCAAGTCTTGGGTGGCGTAATAAATACGCTCTATTTTAATTCCATGATACACATGAATGATGAAATTGCGAAAGGAACGCGGAATGTGCCACGGGTAATCGTACCTAGCAAGTAAATCATCATCGATGTGGCGAATAGCCTCACCAATAACAAGAAACTGGTATTGAACTGCGCTTTGAACCTTGACATCCCGTCTGAAGGTTTTTTCATTCATTCCAGACACAAATTCCCTGATCAGGCGTATCGCCTCCAAAATATGTTCGATACGTTCCTTTGGTGTTGGATTACCCATAGATTTTAATCCAATCGTTTTGCGCCGTGTCGTGGGCGAAATTTTTCAAACAACCCAATTCTACCAGATCGACCTTTCGATTGATCTTCTGTTCGATGCGATGGGCGATATCCACCAAATCGAAAAAGGAATATTTCCTTTTAGTATTCAGCTCAACCATGATATCCACATCACTATCCGGCCTTGCCTCGCCCCGAGCTACCGAGCCGAATAACCATGCACCTTCGACACGTCCGTCGCTCTTTATCGCGGCCTTAATTACACTTACAAGACTCGATTTTCTAAGGCTACTCATGGCATTGTAGCTAACAGCCTTTTCAGCCACTTGCAAGGCCTTTATAGCCAACTGATCATCGCCAACTTCTTGCAACACTTTGTCGCGTAAATACAACACGAGCAATTCATCCGCATCCTGCTTGTAGAGCTTCGCCAGTTTCTGCACTATTGCTTTCGTAAGTCGTCGCTCGCCGCGTTCCATCTTACTGAGAATCGCAACATCTACCTCAACCAATGCGGCAACTTTGCGCAAAGGAAACTTGCTTTCTATGCGTAATCGGCGAAGGGTATTTCCGATGGATTCTGTTGACATAAGTTGTGTTGACAGATTGTGTCAAATATAGCGAATTTACTTTCAACATAAGTAATCAAGGAATTCTAAATAGCAGAGCATTTCAATTCATCGGAACGCCAGCAACCAATCCCAAGGGACGCCCCATCCGTAATTCGTAATTCGTAATCTGTAATACCCCCTACCACTTCTCAATCGCCCCTAACCCAAACAACGCATAGTCATATTTCACAGGATCGGTAGGATCCAATCTACGCAACACCGCATCGAGCTCTTCAACAGCACGAGCATCATTTTGCTTGCGTGTGAGCATGCCGAGTTGACGCGCCACATTTCCGGAATGAACATCAAGCGGTATAGAAAGATGGGACATTGAGATGTTTTTCCACAGACCTAAATCGACCAAATTTTTATCCTTTCGTACCATCCAGCGCAAAAACATATTGAGGCGCTTGGCGCTTGATCCGGTTAGAGGATTCGACACATGCTTCTCCGTTCTCGATGCATGGGGTATAGCAAAAAAGCGTTGCTTAAAAAGTGAAATCGCAATGCTGGTTGTTGCGTGCTCCGCAATTGCATCATTAAAAAAATACTCCATCGAATCATGTTCCAGGTAGAGGCTGCGCAAGGCTTTCAGAAAGGTGACTAAATCATCTGCATTGAACGTACGGTGAACAAATCCCTTCAGCGATTTCAAATCACGTGCGGTGTGATTCATCACAAAATCGTGGGGTGAATCCTGCATCAACTCCATCATTCGGTTGGCACTTTTAAGAATAGCCTTGCGATTTCCCCAACTGATGGTGGCTGTCAGAAAAGCTGCAATTTCAATGTCGGCAAGCTTGCTGTAACGATGTGGAATGGAAACCGGATCATCATCGATAAAGGCCGACACGTTGAACTGTGCATACTTCTCATCGAGAAATGTTTTGAGCTCTGTGAAGGATAAACCGGCGTAAGTGTTCAAGGTGGGTGGTCTGTGGTGTTTGCTTATTAACCGCAGAGGCGCAAAGAACGCAAAGATTTTTTCTCTGCGTTCTTTGCGCCTCTGCGGTTAAAATTACTCGGTTAAAAAAATTACTCCTCCCCGCCCATCAACACATACTGCAGAATATTCGCCCCCATCTTCAGCGCCTTGGTGCGAGCTTCATCGGAATCTTTGTGAACTTCGAAATCTTCCCATCCATCGCCGAGGTCGCACTCAAAATCGTAAAAGCATACTAATCGACCTTCCCATATTAATCCGAAACCTTGCGGGGCCTTCTTTTCATGTTCATGAATTTTTGGTAGTCCATTCGGAAAATCGTAAGTCTGGTGATAGATCGGATGACTGAACGGAATCTCAATAAACTCTAATTCAGGAAACACCTTCTTCATTTCCTTGCGCACGAACTTGTCCATACCGAAGTTGTCTGAAATGTGTAAGAACCCGCCACCCAACAAGTAATTACGAAGATTCGTTGCGTCGGCCGACGAAAAAACCACGTTGCCGTGCCCGGTCATATGTACCCACGGATAATTGATTATTTCCGGATTTCCCACTTCGATGTAGGGGACTTCCTTATCGATGTTGGTCGACAGGTTCTTATTGGCAAAATCCACCAGGTTGGGAACGCTCGTGGGGTTAGAATAATAGTCGCCGCCGCCTTTGTATTTGAGAACTGCTACTTTGTAACTGGGTGGCGCAGGCGAGAATGCCATGAGCACAATCGCTACAACCGACAGCTTGAAAATTCTCCATCTCGTCATAGGCCAAAAGTAAGGAGTTCATTGATTCACGTGAGCGATTCACATTCTTTGGAAAATGGATTGAACCGCCAAGGCGCTGAGAACGCAAAGTTTTATTTCTCTGCGCTCCCTGCGCCTTTGCGGTGAAAAAAAACTAACCGTAAAGAAGCAGAGAAAAAATCTCTCTGCATTCTTTGCGCCTTTGCGGTTAAAACAAATCTACCTTGCCCCCATGAAACACATCATCCAAACCGACCACGCTCCTCTGCCCATAGGGCCGTATTCTCAAGCGGTGAAAGCGAATGGCATGCTCTACACAAGCGGTCAAATCGCAATCAACCCCGCAACGCAAGAATATACTCCGCTCGATGTGGAAGCCGAAACCGAGCTGGTGATGCAAAATATGAAGGCCGTATTGGAAGCTGCCGGAACTGATTTTTCAGCGGTGGTGAAAACGTCCATTTTCCTGGCCGACATGAACGACTTCCCGAAGGTGAATGCTGTCTATGCCCACTATTTTTCAGACAACTTCCCTGCCCGCGAAACGGTGCAAGTTGCATGCTTACCAAAGAGCTGCAAAGTTGAAATTTCCATGATTGCTTTGTGCAGCTAAACACACCTTACCTTTGAACATGATCCTCAAGAAAATTCTATACTACCTAGATCCTCGCAATCTATTCAAAAGAGAAAAAGCAGATCTGAACTTGCGCTTCATGCATGGCATTAACAAGATCTCCATTCTCATGTTTCTCATTTGCGTAATTGTTTTGATTGTGCGTTGGATAGCACGATAATCAGCGCCACACCAGCGTTTGAGCGATGTGATCGATGTCACCACGCACAAATTGAAGCACCGGTGCAATGGAGTCCGGGTTAGGCGGATTGAAAAAATAAAGTGCTCCTCTCAAAAAGTGTTGTGAGCTATCAGTAAGGAAAAACTGCACATTTGAAGCAGCGTCACCTTCAATATCATACAAAATTCCGTGAACGTGTCGAAGTGTGTCGCTGACCAACGTGCGGCGCAATGCAGTAGCTTTCATTTCATGTTTGACCGCAAAACCATAGGCATCATCAATAAGATTATTCAATCGGTTACCGACTGAAATGTATGTGCAGTGCACGCGAGCATTGTAACGCGGATAATAGATATTAAACCAACAGGAATCTACCGATTGCCTATCGCGAAACACCTCGATTTGAGCCGCGGTCGACACCTCCAAATTCATCGGACAAACCGATTCATACAAACGATACTCTTGCTTAGCAAGCTCAATTCGAAAATATCCATGTGGCTTCGGAACGCTGGTGCCATTGTCCATCCAAAACCATAAACCCAACAAAAAGAA
>JBILCQ010000163.1:0-5416 GCA_044353065.1 Flavobacteriales bacterium
CGAGAATGCGCAGTGTAGCTTCCATGATTTCGGGTCCAATGCCGTCACCCTTGGCGATCGTTACTTTTTGTTTCATATTCTTTATTTGGTTGCAAAAATCCGTTTGGAACACATAACGTGTTATTTATTTTTGCGCTACTAATCATAAAATTTATTTATGAACTACACCCTCAATCAATTACGCGTTTTTAAAACGATAGCAGACACGGGGAGCATTACGAGAGCTGCTGAAGTATTGAATCTCTCGCAGCCGGCAGTATCGATACAGTTAAAAAACTTCCAACGCGAATTCGACACACCGCTTACAGAAACCATTCATAAAAAACTTTACATCACCGCTTATGGTCGAGAGGTGGCAACAGCTGCAGAGTCTCTCTTGCAGGTTGCCGAAACACTTGGAAGAACCTCATCACAGACAGGCGACAGGCTAAGGGGGAAACTGCGAATTTCCGTTGTTTCAACCGGCAAGTACGTAATACCCTATTTTCTCTCGGACTTTTTGAATCAGCATCCGGGAGTCGAACTTGTATTGGATGTTTCGAACAAGCAAGGAGTTGTGCGCGACTTACAATCCAATACGATTGATTTATCGTTGGTATCTACTCTGCCCAAAAACCTCGAAGTCGAATCATTGGCCTTATTGAAAAACGAACTCGTCTTGGTTGGATCAAAGCACTTAGCACTTCCTAAAACGAGAACTCAGCGCGACTTACTCAGCAAACTCACCCTGATTTTTCGTGAGGAAGGATCAGCTACGCATTGCGCCATGCAAGACTTTCTGGACAATAATGAGCTTGTGGTTCACCGAAAGATTCAACTCACATCCAACGAGGCTGTGAAACAAGCTGTACTAGCCGGATTGGGTGTTTCCATTCTACCGCTCATCGGCATACGTCGTGAGTTGGAAAGAGGTGACCTACACATTATCCCTATGAAAGGACTGCCATTAAAATCGACCTGGCGATTGGTCTGGCATCGAGATAAAAAGCATTCGCCTGTTGCCAAAGCTTTTCTAGCACACGTTCGAGAGCGCAAGGCGGAGATTTTAGAGAGGTGGTTTGGGTGATTTCTATCGCCTAGGATACTCTAACATCATTTATCAATCAGCTTGTGCTGTTTTAGAACTTTTACCACGATTGAAATGGAAGGACATTGTAAGAGTGAAGCAGAAAGCAAGTATAACCACTTACTTCCCGTTTAATAATAGCGAATGACACTTAAATTATTCGTTGGATACATACTCGTAAACACAGAATTTAACCTCTCTCGCACCGAATTCTGATTTTGTGCTCAGAAGTTTGATGTATTGGTTTTCATTAAGGTTACTCTCTGTAACCCCTCCTTCAACAACTGAAAACCAGTTATCCCAAATGATGATGTCGCCATTTTGCAACTCTTTCATTCCTGCAACATTTAAATCCCCCCTTCTCGAAGAATCAAACCAGTCAATCGCAAGAGTTTCACTGAGGTATGGTTGCAGAAAAAAAGTTCGTCGATTGTCTAAATCATGCTCATGAATAAAAGAAGTTACTTCTTGACAAAGTCTCTGATCGGCATTAAGATTCAAATCTCTTTTCCAATTGATTGCGGCCGGATTTGATGTGAATGGGAATATAATAACAACACCAATAATCACTGTTGTGACCATTTTCTTCAGTTTCAAATTATTTCTAAAAAATGAAAGGAGCGTGTTATATCCAATAAGTGAAATGACGGATATTAATGGAGCAACAGAAATGAGAACCCTCTTAAGCCCCATGGAGTTGAATATGCCAAGATACCAAAACATGGTGTGCGCAATGAAGAATGCTGCGAATGATGCAAAAACGAGGAAGCTAAGATTGTAGTCAAAAAATGTCCTTTTGATTTTTATAAGAAACGATAGTGCACCTATCCAAAACAACACATAAATAGGCACTCCTACTACATAGTTCATTTGAACAAAGAAGTGATAGAGCCTACCTTCATTGCTGTAAAGATTATTATATGGGCTACTCAGTTGAGCATAAGGAATGTCCGTAAATACCCATAATATGTCACTATAAATAAAACTTCCAGCCAATGAATAGATTATGGAGCCTGTCATTAGCCAAGGAATACGCTTATTTTCTTTTCTTAGCGATAAAAAGACTAGAATAACTCCTAATATAATAAGTCCTTCAGATCTGACAAAAGGTAAAAATGAAGCTGCAATGCAGCCTGCTAGTATGCGGTTTGATGTAAGTAAATAAATCGTATATATCAGTAAAGTTGCAAAAAGAGGCTCAGTCAATCCAGAAAAGGTTAGCACAAATGTGAGCGGAGCACAAACTAGTATTATCGTACCCACTATTGGATTTACTATTCCAAGTGTTTGTATCGTTTTATAAGTGAATATCGAGCACAAAATCATGAGGCATGCATTGAACACCTTAATACCGATTACTCCGAATTGCGCAAAGGGAGATGCGAGAAGCACGAAGAATGGCTTGGCCCAATGATTAAAAAATAGTTCATTGTGTTGGAAGGAATGTTTTGCGTAGAGGTAATGCATGATGCTATCCCCATTATCGCCTGTTCCATTGAAGGCACTGAGCACAATGAAGTATGCAATGGCTTGAATTGAAATTAGAATAGAAAGCTCATTCTTCTTTGCAAAAATGTTAATCACTTCGAATGGTTTTGGAGTTGCAGGGCATAAATCCGCAAAATCTTTCCGCGTTCTTTTGCCCATTCGAAAATACATCTCTTATTAAAGCCAAACAACTTTAACCTGAACGATGGTAAGTATAAACTTTCGTGAGAAAACAATTCTAGCAAAGAGTATTCGTAACGCTATTCAATGTAGAGATTGAATGACCTTATCTCGTGACACCGCTTTTCGCAAGAGAATAGACAAAGAAAACGCGCCTTTCGGCGCGTTTTAGATTTTTTACTGGTGGACGCTCAGAAGCACTTCCTGACTCAGGTATTAGCGAGGTTGTGGCGAGATAAAGGCCTACTCTTAGTAATAGATGTTCCTGCGCACCTTCGCCACATATTTCGCCAGGCGAATCACCTGCTTGGTGTAGCCAAACTCATTGTCATACCACACATAAAGCACAACACCTTTACCGTCGGGCGATACGATGGTGGCTTGTGAGTCGAACACCGAGCAGCAGTCGTTGCCCACGATGTCGCTGCTTACAAGTTCTTCACTGATGCTGTAATAGATCTGATTCACAAGATCGCCTTCCAACGCGCTCTTACGCACTGTGGCGTTCACAGCATCGAGCGTAGTCTCTTTGTTGAGGTAAACGTGGATGATAGCCAGTGAACCATTCGGCGTTGGCACGCGCACCGCATTGGCTGTAAGCTTGTCCTTCAACTCGGGGATAACTTTCGTAACGGCCTTACCTGCGCCAGTTTCCGTGATAACCATGTTCACCGCAGCACTGCGACCGCGGCGACTCTTCTTGTGCATGTTATCGAGCAGGTTCTGGTCGTTGGTATAGGCATGCACGGTTTCGATGTGCCCCTTGTCGATACCATACGCGTCGTGGATACTCTTCAGAACCGGACAAATCGCATTGGTTGTGCAGCTGGCTGCAGAAAAGATGGTCTCGTTCTCGATATCCAAATCACGGTGGTTGATGCCGTAAACGATGTTCGGTACTTCTTTACCGGGAGCAGTTAGAATCACCTTCTCCACTCCATTGGCTTTGAGGTGAATGCTCAATGCACTTCGGTCTTTGAAAACACCCGTATTGTCTATTAGCAAGGCGTTATGAATGCCATAAGCAGTATAATCAATAGCCCCGGGATCTTTCGCGCCAATCATGTGGATGCGCTGACCATTTACAATCATGCACTTGTTTTCATAATCCACATCGACCGTGCCCTTGAAACGCCCGTGCACCGAGTCATTTTCAAACAATGCAGCACGTTTCTTAATGCTCAAGTCGTCGTCTTCGCGGGTAACAATGGCGCGCAAACGAAGCTGCTGTCCTTTTCCTGCCTGCTTCACGAGTTCGCGTGCAGCCAATCGGCCAATACGACCGAAACCAAACAACACCACGTCGCGTGGCTCAATATCCGCGCCTTCTTCTTGCATGAAGTTGCGCAGTTTCTCTGATAAAAATTCGCTTTGATTCTTAAAGTGATCACGCTCTGCGAGCCATTCGCTGGCGAGTTTTCCGATATCGATTTTGGCAGGTGCCAATTCCATTTCATACAGGCCACGGGCCAAATCGGCTGTGTCGAAAATTGAAATGGGTTTACCGACTACTTCGGCTGCGTACTTGTGCAGACGCATAATTTCGGTGGCACTAATATCCACCATGTGATTGCGAAACAACACGAGCTCGATGCTCTTGTCGAACAGCAGTTTACCCACCGAATTGAGCAGGTCAACAGCCGCTTTCTCTTGGTTCACGTACACCTTCAGTTCATTGCTGTAAGTGTCGGTTGCCATCATGTTTTGTGACATTGGTTTGATTTTAAAGTTTTATAAAAGAACGCATTTCCCAAGGGTTCATTGACTCGGGGTGGCAAAGGTAATTCGTAAGTTTTATTCCGAATAAATTTTCATTCAGTCGTTTAATATGGCTCGTATGGATTTTCTTTGCACCTCGAATGCGTCAACTAATCCTACTCTCACTTTTCATCCTGCTCAATCTGTGCTCCCTTTGCCAGTCAACAGAAAATTCGAAAGGCACAGTTGATTCGGTTTCTGTCACAAGCGAACCACGAGGAAAACTTTCAACTCGCTGGCATATGCAGCCACACTCGCCTTTTAAAGCGACGGTTTTAGCCGTGGCATTACCCGGCGCGGGGCAGATTTATAATGGCATTGCAAAACAAGGTTCCGTTATCAGAAAATTTTGGAAAGTACCCGTTGTATGGGCTGCGTTGGGAACGTGTGTCTATTACATTGACTTCAATTCGCGTCAATACAACCTGTTTAGACAACAATTTGTGGCTGCCTCAGACGATGACCCCAACACGGTTCCTACCCTAAGCGATAACAGACTCTATTTGGATGCCGGCATGAACTATTACCGAAGACTTTTGGATATCAGCTTTATGAGCTTGGCCGGCGTTTACATTCTCCAAGCCATAGATGCGAACGTAGATGCTCACTTGTTCTATTATGACATCAGTGACGACCTTTCATTACGCTGGCATCCCTCCTATTTTGTTGCCGGAAGCCGCAATCATGGCCTAGGTCTCACTCTTCAATTCTGAATAGTATGAACATTGCATTGATTGGCTATGGCAAAATGGGCAAAGAAATCGAACAGATTTTAATGCATCGAGGCCATAATGTCACCCTTCGCTCTTCTCGAAGAAAGCCATTTACAGCGAGGGATCTTGCAGGCACAGAGGTAGCCATTGAATTTACCGAACCTCACTCTGCCGTCGATAATATTCTGAAATGCTTTGAGGCCGGAGTACC
>JBILCQ010000164.1:0-5407 GCA_044353065.1 Flavobacteriales bacterium
CCGCCCATCACAGAGAACATGTCCCAAAACGCACAACCCTCGGCAAACGCCGCCTCTTTCATTCCTTGATTCAATTCTTCTAAAAATGGCCAGGTTTGAAAGATGCCATCCTTGCTCGTGCTCATATCGGAAGGCCCAATTACGATAACCGCAGCCCCAGGGTGCATGGCCTTGAAGCGTTGAATATGCGTGCGAAAGGAAGCTCCGTGTTTTCTAGCCGATTCGCGACCACTTAAATAGGGCACACTGTTTCCCCCGAATTGAAGAATGAAAAGGCCTGCGTTTAGTTCTTGAAATGCGGGCTGCATCGAAGTTGAATTGACCCGATAAAAGGCACTACCGTCATTCCCTCGCAATGCAATATTGCTCATTCCAACGCCCTTCAAACTGTTCAAGCTAAAGCCATAAATATCGGGGCTCGCGGCTGCTTTGAAATTGAACCGCACTCGCTTGGCTTGTGGTGCCACAAACGTGATGGATTCATAACCCGCCGAAACTGGAAGCATATGCGATGCAACGGTAATTTCATCAGCGACCATCGTGACTTCGCATGGCTGTGTGCAGTTACCGTAATAGAGCACAATCTCTTCATATTGCTTGCAACGGGCTGTGGCCATAGACGAAGGTCGAAACTCGACATATGCCTCGGTAGTTTTGTTGCTATCGACCGTAGCATTGATGGGAGTGAATCGGGCGAACGCGCACATGGGGCCAAAATTCTGGTGCCCACATTTTCCGTCATCGTAACCGTAGGAAGAGTGTCGCTTCCAGTTGCTGCTTTGGTTAAGAATGATGGAACTTGGCGGAGCTACAGGCAAAGGGCTAATGAGTCCGCAGCCTGAGCCACCAAATTGTGCTTGCAGCTTTTCGCGTACAATGTTCGTCATGCGATCGCCCTCAATTTGAGAATCCCCATAATGGAAAATGTGAACTCTTGGTCCACTCGAAGCGTTCTTGAGAGCGTCAAAAAAGGCGAATAGCGAGGTGGAATTGTTATTCGCAAATTGCAAAGAAGCTATTGTTTCTGTTCGCTCGTAGGCACTGAGAGAATCCGATGCGGATGACGCTGCAGAATCGAATGCGGCTAAATGATGGTCAATGTCTATCGCAGTTATGGTGGCTACCGTGTCTGCCTGTGCGTTCCAACTTTTAAATTTCAGCGTTGTTCCAAAAAATGGAATTCCTTCGGATGGATAGGTGAATGAAATAAGAAAGCAAACCAATCCAATGGCGACAAGAAAAATCAGCGTTTTGAGCGGACGAATAACGTGCATTTAGATTTCCAACAGGAGGGTGCGAAGTAAACGCGAATTATTCAATCACGCGAAATTCCGTACGACGATTTTTAGAGCGGCCTGCATCGGTGTCGTTGGTGGCAATAGGCACCGACTCGCCGTAACCTTTTGCCGTCAAACGATTCACCGCGATTCCCTTTTTTACGAGGTAATCGACAACGCTCTGAGCTCTGTTATTAGATAGAGTCAGGTTGGCTTCATCGCTGCCTAGATTATCGGTATGTCCACCAATTTCAATCTTCTTTTCAGGATTGTTCTTCAACAGGGTGGCAAGTCGGTCGAGTTCAATCATGGATTCCGGCTTAAGCTCCCATTGGTTGGTTTCGAAGAAAACGTTGTTGAGCACAATGGTGGCACCCGGACGAAGTTTCTGAAGTTGAATATCTAATCGATAGGGCTCATATCCGGAGAAGTTTTTAAGTGAAAAGTTTTCCGAGTGAAACAAATATCCATCCTTGCTCACATTGAGCGCATAATCCTTTCCTGCCGGCAAGCAAAGCAAGTAATCGCCATTTGATTTGTTGCTTTCGGTTTCAGTGATTGTTTTTCCTGTCTCTAAATCGATTAAATCTAAGTGCGCTCCCAGTTTCTTGTAGCTGAGTTTGTCGCTAATGATGCCGGCAACGTACGTTACGAGCATCGGTTGTACTCGCGTGGGGAGGTTGAACTGATATAAATCGAGGCCTCCGTGCCCCCCAAAACGGTCGCTGGCAAACAAGGCGATTTGCCCACGTGCGGTCACTTGAATGGAGTTCTCGTCTTTGTGTGTGTTGATAGGGTAGCCCAGATTGACCGGAGTATCCCAGTCGCCGCTTGGGAGTAGTCGGCTCATGAAAATGTCAAGTCCTCCCATGCCCGAATGGCCGTTGCTACTGAAGTAAAGCGTGTGACCATCCGGGTGAATCATGACACTTTCTTCTTCAAAGTCTGTATTGACTCTACCGCGAACCTTAACCGGGACCGACCATTCGCCGGTTTCACGCTTATAACTGTAGTAAATATCTTGCTCTGTAATGCCGGCTGCGGTTCGTTTACCTCTCACGAAATAAAGTGTGTGCCCATTGGCCGCGAAACTGGGTTGACTCTCCCAAGTGGAACTATTGATAGGGGAATCCATGTTTTCTGCAGGTGTCCAGCCATTGGCAGTTCGCATTGAATAGAACAAGTCGCACATGCCAAAGCCTTGTCTC
This sequence comes from Flavobacteriales bacterium, assembly GCA_044353065.1. Lineage (GTDB taxonomy): Bacteria > Bacteroidota > Bacteroidia > Flavobacteriales_D > Sanyastnellaceae > JAIBBG01. Next base: position 2,486 of record JBILCQ010000164.1, read on the forward strand.
GTTCCACCCCAGTCTCCGTCGCTTGTTGCGCACGCAGTGAAAATGAGCATTTGGCCATCGGCGCTGAGTGTGGGAGCCCCTTCGTTTTTGGTGGTGTTTATCTCCGCAACAGGTTTTGCATCACCCCATTTTTGTTCATTTTTCTTGCTGAGATAAAAGTCTTCTTGCTTGCGGGAGGTTTGTGAATCAACTAATTCTCGTGTGAAAAGAAGTGTTTGCTCATCGGCAGTAATGCAAGGGTAGTACTCGTTGAACTCCGTGTTCACTCCGGGACCCAGATTGATGGGGTCAAAAGGAACCGGATGTTGCAACGCACTCTTAGCGAAAACACAGCTGCTCAAGATGAGCTGGGCACGTTTCTCGTACCTTAAATCATTCTTTGGGAAGGGTAAATACTTGGAAATTGCTTTTTCAGTTTCGTCGTAGTTGCCCTGATAGAAGTAACACTCGGCGAGCATCATCCATGCTATTGGTTCTTTTCGTTCGTCAATCGCAAGTGCTTTTTTAAAAGGCGCTATGGCCTTCTCCTTATCGCCCTTATCGAAGTAAATTCTGGCAAGCTTATATTGCGCTTCCATAAAATCGGGCTTGCTCTTAACGAGATTTTCTAATATAGCGAGTGCCTTTTCATCTTCAAACTGGTTGTAGGCATCCTCCGCTTCATTTAACTTCTTGATTGCTTTTTTGTCTTTGATGGTGTAGGTGCGGTTGGGTTGTGCAAACAACGACAGGGAAAACAACAGAAATAGGGAAAAGAGAATTTTGTGCATAGAAGAATGGAGTTTCAACAATCAGGCCTCAAAGTAGTCATGGAGTCAATCGTAAAACGTGACAGAAAGAGGAGTTATGAGTTGACGCTGTTGAAAATGGAGCGGATTGGTTGGGGCTCCCCTGATTGAAAAGTGAATTAAAATGGCGGTTCTTCATCGGTATGTCTTGAAGTTGCCGGCTGAAGAGGTGGCCTACCCAACAGGATTTGAAAATCCTGCGGTAATTCCGGAAATTGCTTCCATAAGAGCACGCATTCGTGAACATCGACAACTTTTTCGTCTTTAATGTGAAATAATAAGCTGAAGTGAAAGGGCAAGTTTATACCCCTAAAGATAAATGCTAATGCTCCGGGATGACACCTGTTGCATCGCCCCTCGGCCGACTCCAAAACCGGGTTGCTCGACATGAACATGGTAATGAATACATGGTGCAGTTGAGCAAAAAAATCGTCTGGGCTTACATCGGCCAGCGTTTCGCAGTTGCTCAGCATTAATCGAATATTCTGCAAGTCCATTTGCTCTACAAAGTCGCGAAGCATCGCGCCGGCTGACGTATGCGCATCATTGCGCTCTTCGGCCGTTGTGAAGTCTTTAAATAGGCTGAGTTGTTCCGTGTGCATGGTGCGAAGTAATCGTTTCTGTGCTAAAGGCGAAAACTCAAAGCATGAAAGAATTGAACATGTGGAAAACTAGTGTGTTTCCATAATCATACGGCTAAAGTTAAAGGATGACTATTCTATTGGAGAAAAGCGTTGATTATAGTATTAGAATGAAAGCCATGATTGAATGCTTCTAGGATTCAATTACGACTCCTCAAAATTCAAATCCCTTCCATACGTCTCCGGCATCATCGCCGCGGCCAGTAAGGCCGGTAGCCACACGAGCACACCAACCCAAATAAGAGAGAGACTCACATCTGTGGTGAAGGTTTCTTGTATAAGAATGCGCAAGGGAATTAAAATTGTGACAGCACCGCGCATGAAGTTAGTCACGGTGGCTGTCACCGTTACCCGCAAGTTGGTGCCGAAGTGCTCAGAGGTGGCGGTCACGAAGACCGAGAGATATCCGCAGCCCAAGCCAATGAGAAACGACGTGAACGAAATAAGCGAGGAGTGATAGAGCTGATTGAAGTGAAGCACCGTGGCGATGATGGCCAGCGACATGAATACCAGGAGCACTTTCTTGCGGCTCTTCAACCACTGACTCAACACGCCGCTCGATAAATCGCCCGTGGTAACCCCCACCTGAAAAAGAATGAAGCACAGCCCCGCATCGAGGTTGCTGATGGAATGCTCTGCAGCGAGCTCGGTGGAAAGGGTAATGAGCAAACCCACCGAATACCAAATGGGAACGCCCATGCCAATGCATGCCAAATAGCGCAGCGCTCTGCGACGATTGCGAAATAGATGAAGCAACGAACCTTTGGGATGCGAGGTGGTAAGCGATTCGCGGAAGTGCAAGGTCTCCATCGACTTCATGCGCAGCAGCAATAGCAGAAAGCCAACGCCGCCCGCGCAACCAAAGGCCACACGCCAGGGCAGAAAGTCGCCCACCAGGCCGGCTGTCACGGCACCGAGTCCGCCGAGTGTGGCCACCAGGATGGTTCCATAACCCCGCTTTTCAATGCTCATGCTTTCACCTACGAGTGTAATTCCCGCGCCCAGTTCGCCGGCGAGCCCTACACCCGCTAGAAAACGCACCCACGCATAGGCATCGACATCCGTAATAAACGCATTGAGAATATTGGCTACCGAATACAGTACGATGGATCCAAACAACACCGCCACTCGTCCTTTCTTGTCGGCGATAACACCACTGAGCACACCGCCAATCATCATCCCCAGCATCTGCATCGACAACAGGTATTCGCCCGCCCGCGTGAGCTCTGCGCCCTGAAGTCCCAACTCCTTCAAAGATGACACGCGATACACATTGAATAAGAATATATCAAACGTATCAATGAAAAATCCCAAACCAGCGGCAAGCACCACGAGGTTGAAGGGTGAGTGGTGAATCTTGGAAGTCATGGGACGATGGGGTTTGAAGGCAAGCAAAAGTAGGGGAGGAGCGATAGCCCGTCGATTAAGGATGTATACACGTCCTGCCTCTACTTATAGATAGTACCAATGGCGGTTTCAATTTAATTGGAAAA
>JBILCQ010000165.1:0-5397 GCA_044353065.1 Flavobacteriales bacterium
ACTCGCATTGAGTAAATACGCCATAATCGATGCCGTGAAGTCGGATCCCTCGCGGCCAAGTGAAGTAGAATGCCCATCGGGTGTGCTGCCAATGAATCCTTGAATAACACACACCTTATTTTCTGCTAAGGCCTTTTTCAAAGGTTCAATGCGCTGGCCTGATGCTTCCCAATTTACACGTGCATCGCGATAGCGATTGTCGGTGATGATGATTTTGCGCGCATCCATCCAAGCGGATGAAATTCCTTCCAGTTCCAAATAGGCTTGGATGATGGAGGTAGAAATGAGTTCACCAAATCCGATAAGTGAATCGTATTCTTTGTCGAAGCTCGATGAACAGGGCTGATGCAGCGCGTCTTGAAAGGCATTCAACTGTGATTGCAGTGCATTTTTTCCAGCACCATTTTGACCGAAGAGTTCATCCGTCAGTTGGGTGTGGTAGCGGACAACTTCATTTAATTCCTCCTCGTAAGGTTGGCCCTTGAATCGTGCAGCATGAATGCGTTCAATCGCATTTGTCGTTTTACCCATGGCACTCACCACCACCACAAGAGGTTGCTGCGAATGTGTTCGAACAATCTGTGTCATGTTACGAACGGCTTCAGCGTCTTTTACGCTGGCGCCTCCAAATTTGAAAACCTTAATCATACAGAAATACGTGTGTTGCGAAGGTATCTGAATTATGGCAAGTTCATTTTGCTGATTTCCGACAAAAGCAGTTTACCATTGATCCATTCTCCATCCAACGCAGCAGCGTATTTTCGATAAAAATTGAGGGCGGGTTCATTCCAGTCGAGCACCTGCCAGGTCATGCCGGCATAGTTTTTTTCGATGCAGAGTTTCAAGCAAGCTTCGAATAGCTCAGCGCCGATTCCTTGTCCTCGCAGATGCTCTTTTACAACGATATCTTCCAGGTAAAGCATTTTACCTTTCCACGTAGAATAACGCACGTAATGTAGCGCTATACCGACAATCTCTTCATTCATCTCAGCTATAAAAAGTCCGAAGGCGGGTTCAGCTCCGAAGCCATCGCGGAGCATGGCTTCTTCCGTATTGCTCACCTCTTGAGGGGCGCGCTCGTATTCGGCCAACTCGCGCACGAGCTGCATTACACCGGGCACATCGGCCGGTGTTCCTTTGCGAACAATCCATGATTTCATGCGGCAAATCAAGCGCAGAAAAGCAGATTTTGGAAGTTTGCCTTTCTAATGATCGCGGGTGTGGTATTTTTGTCCTATGTCGAGTGTCCGTCTAGAAAAAGTATCTGCTCTGCTGAAACGTGAGCTTTCAACGCTGTTTCAGCAAAACATGCACACTATGTTTGAGGGTATGATGATTACTGTTACTCAAGTGCGTGTATCGCCCGATTTGGGTGTTGCAAGAGCTTATCTCAGTTTTTTTCCCACGGATAAAAAAGATCGAGGAATTGAGTTGGCCAATGAGAAAAAGGCGCATCTCAGAAAGTTGTTGGCAAACCAAGTTGGCAAGCAGCTTCGAAAAATTCCGGAGCTCAGTTTTTTTGTCGATGATTCACTTGATTATTTCGAAGAGATAGATCGCTTGCTCAAGAAGGGCTAATTGTGAACGTATCTTTCTACATAGCTCGCCGGCATTTGTTTGCCAAGAAGTCAAAGGGCATCATCAATTTCATATCGGGAATTTCGATGGTGGTTGTTGCATTCATTACAGCGGCCATGATAGTCGTGCTGAGTGCTTTTAATGGCATCGATGATTTAGTGAAGTCGATATTTTCGAATTTCGATGCACATCTTACCATCGTTCCGGTAGAAGGAAAAACGCTTCCGGACTCTCTTATCAATAAGGAGAAAATCCTGAACATAGAAGGGGTTCTTGGCTTAAGCAGAGTTATTGAAGAGGACGTTCGATTGTCGCATGATAATCGATATGCCATTGCTTCTATTAAAGGTGTTGAAGCTGATTATGCACGTTTCTCACCCATTGACTCTGCCATTGTGGATGGTTTTTACATGCTTGAATTGGACAGCATCCCGCTTGCAGTTGTTGGCTCCGGAATTCAGATGGAATTGGATATGCCTTTGCGCGACTATGCTCCCACTGTGATGGAGATTGCAGCGCCCATTCGCGGTCGCCGTATTTCTGAGTTCAAGGAGGAAGCGTTTAATCAGGAACAAATTGCGGTGAGCGGCATTTTTGCTATCAATGCTGAATTGGATGCCAAATACGTAGTCGTGCCAATCGCTTTTGCTAGAACGCTCTGCAGTATGCCCGATGTTGTTTCAAGCGTCGATGTTTTCACAGCAGAAGATGCAGATTTGAAAAAGATAGCAGCTGAGCTGCAAAGGCAGTTTAACGGTAAGGCAAAAATTATTACACGAGAGGAGAAGAATGCTCTCATCTATAAAACCAATGCCAGCGAGAAATGGATTACCTTTCTTATTCTGCTCTTTATTTTTCTGATTGGTTGCTTCAATATTATTGCGTCGCTTACGATGCTTATTATCGAAAAGAAACGCGACATCATGACGATGAACGCGATGGGCATTGATACACACGGGATACAACGAATTTTTATTTATGAAGGTGTGCTCATCAATGTTGTCGGCGCGACGGTCGGCGCCTGCATGGGATTAGCTCTTTGCTTTGCACAACAGCACTACGGGCTCATCGAAATGACCGGTGGAGCTGTCGAGAGTTATCCGATTAAAATAAAAGTTATGGATGTAGTGGGGATTTTAGCCGTAGTAATCACATTGGGCGCTCTCTTTTCTTCTTTGTTGGTGCGCACCCTGGTGAGGCGCTTCGCCAATAACGCCATGATGCAGTCAGAAGTTCACAGTTAACATGCTGATGTGAGAATATCGGGCGCGTATACGATAATCCGCTGTTTCATAGTTATACCTTTTGCGTAATTGTACGAAGTGAAGATGGGTAAGCACATTAAACGAATTGCTATTGGCATCATGACCCTTGTTGTCTTGATGGCGCTGGCTATTTTCATTGTGCTGCGTTATTATGAAGATGAGATTGGTGCTTTCGCTATTGAAGAGCTCGAAAAGCAGATTACGACAGAATTTCATGTTGACGATGTAGGTCTCGCGTTCTGGAAAACTTTTCCGAATGCGTCGGTGGAGCTGTCAGGAATTTTTGTTCAGGAGAATGCGGCCAAGGGTGATACACTCCTCTACGCAGAACAGCTTTTTTTGAAGTTCAATTTATGGGACATTTTTAGTGGCAATTATCGAGTAGATGAAGTAGAGATACGCGGCGGAAATGTACAATTGCATGTAACCAAAGATGGCGCAAACAATTGGCAAGTCTGGAACACAGAGGAGAACGATTCATCTCATTTTGAAATTCAACTGGAAGAGATTCAACTCACCGAAACACGAGTGGCTTATAACGATGAGCCCAACCAATTTTCGATTGATTTACTTGCAATTCAAACCACAGGATCGGGCATTTTCTCTTCTAAAATCATCGATATCGAGTTGTCGCTTGATGCGTTGGTTGAGCATTTAAAAAGCAATGGAGATGTTTATCTCCAGAAACGAATGGTAAGCGGTGATATCGCGCTGAATGCCGATTTGGAAATCGACCGTTACATCTTTAAGCCATCTCAAATAACATGTGCCGATTTTCATTGCGATGTTTCAGGAAGTGTCAATGAAAAAGCCGGCGGAACTTTTGAGTTCCAACTCAAATCCCGAAATCAGTCCATTGAAGAAGCATTGGAAGTGCTGCCGCCAGCTGTCGCTAAGAAGATATTGAATTATCATCTTGCCGGAGATTTTTCCGCGACAGCTGAAATAGCTCGCACTAAGCCGGAAAGTCCGGTCATGGTGAAGGCCGAGGTTAAAGTGGAGGATGGTTCTATGCGTTTGAAGGAGCAAGGTGTTTCACTGGAAAATGTGGAGACCACTTTTCAATATGTGAGGGGCGGAAAACAAGACCGGCTTCAAGTCAATAGTTTTAGTTGCGAGCTCGATGCAAGCACTATTCAAGCGTCGGGCAGTGTTGTTGGCTTTGAAACACCTCAATTGAACGCGACAATTTCGGCCGAAGCGCAGCTAAGCGATTTGCGTGATTTTTTTGATTTGAATCAAATTGAATCGTGTGAAGGGCGCCTTTTGGTTAAAGCCGATTTGAATGGAACATTGCGTTATGTCGACGCAGATACAAGCTACAACTGGCGCGATGTATTGGCCATGGGAGAGGCATCGTTGGAAGGAGCTTCGCTCAAAATGAAAAATTCGAACCGCGTGTTCAGTGAGATGCAGGCAGGCCTTTCGTTCGATAAGCAAGACGTGAGCATTCAGACCTTTAATGGAAGAGTAAATGGAAGTGATTTTGCGATTGACGGCACATTGCGAAATGTGATTCCCTATCTGTACGATTCTCAATCACGCATTTATCTGGAAGCGAATCTGAAGAGTAATCTCATTGATTTTACTCAACTCGTTGAAGAGGAGAACTCCACCGAAGCACAAAGTGAGTATGAACTTTTATTCCCGCCTACGATTGATTTCAGTTTGAATTGCTCTATCGATAAGTTCACGTTTCGAAAATTTGAAGCAAGCAACGTGAACGGATTAGTTGCCCTCAATAATGGAAAGCTTAGAGTTGATCCGGTCAAGTTCAAGACAGCCGATGGGGACTTGAGCGCTCAGCTTTCGCTCACTCCGAGCGGCACAAGCAGCTATCAAATGAATTGTCTTGCCAACCTACGTAGTATTCATGTCGATAAAGTATTCACGGAATTCGAAAACTTCGGGCAATCGTTTATTCAAGACCATCATATAAAAGGAACTGCCGATGCAACGGTGCAATTCAAAGCCATGTTAACCAACGCACTTGAAATTCCTTCCGATAAGATTGAGTGTTTGGTCGATTTAGCGATTAGCGATGGTGAGTTGAATAACCTCGAGACATTGCAAGAGATAGCGGCCTATTTGAAGAGCAATAAATGGGTTGCGCCATTCGTCGATGAAGATCGTTTCGCTGAGCGCATGCGTACCATTAAATTCTCAAAACTGGAGAACGTCATCGAAGTGAAAAATCGCGTGGTGACTATTCCGTTGATGGACATTAAAAGCAGCGCTATGGATATTTCAGCGAAGGGCAGCCATACGTTCGACAATCAGATTGACTACGCTATTGGTTTCAACTTGCGCGATTTGTTAGTCCGAAAGGAGAAGGATTGGACTGAGAAGGATGATGGCTTAGGGAAGTCCATGTATGTTGCTGTGAAAGGAACGGTCGACCAGCCTGTATTCGCAATGGACAGAGAGTTGGCAAAGGAAATGCGGAAGGAGGCCATGGAGGCGGAAAAGAGCAATGTGAAAGCGTTGTTAAAGGAAGAGCTCGGATTATTCAAAAAAGATGATTCGGTAGGTGAATTCAAGAATGATCCAACAA
>JBILCQ010000013.1:0-17619 GCA_044353065.1 Flavobacteriales bacterium
ACGGTACTTCATTCAAAACGTATGCGTATGAAAAACATTCAATTACTCCTTTCGGTTTGCTGCTTTTTATTTGTCGCAAACGCTCATGCTGCCTGGGATATCTATAAGGCTGGACTGAGTGTGAATGGTGGTTACTACGACTGTCAACTCGATGGTTTGTCGCCCAATTTCCAGCATACCAATTTTGGCCGTTATACCTCCGGTGGAACCATTGAAGTCAATTTCGCTGAGGTCTTGACCTTCAAAAACGGCGCTTCCAACGTTTGCTCGGCGACTATGCGATACCGCGTTTACCGCACGTGCGACACTCCACCATCTTTCAGCTCACTGACATTATCTTTTTGCTGCAACTTCGGTGGTAGCGACTGCTCGGGCGGTGCCTGCGGACCCGACGTTAACAATACCGGAGATCAAAAGTGGAGAGGCGTGCCGAGTACCTCGCTGAATCTCCTCTCCGGACTTACCCAATCGGGGCTATACGTAATCGAAGTCTATTTTGAAGCCACAGGAGATGATTCCGGCGGTTGCACCAACACCAAATATTCGAGCAACGGAGGCTCAAACTTTAGAGCTTATTTCGAATACGATGTGAACGATTACTTCACAGATTCCAACTTCACTTCACCAACCTGGAGTGGTGACGCTTCGAATTTTAGCGTAACCAACAACTCTTCTGTCTCAGGCCTTACCGGCAGCGAAGCAACGCGCACTCACACACCGAAGCTCGCTGTTGCTTCCGGTTCTGGAAGTCAATACATCAGCACTCAAATTGCTACCTGGGATGCTCAGCAAGAATGGTATTTCTGGATGGGGCGCGATGGCGTTGGCGGGGCTCCTTCCGACCTCGATGCGAACAACCAGCAGATGATTTACCTTTACGCCAACGAGTCGAATTTGGAGTCGGCCACTGTCGATGGTTACAGAATTCTTCTCGGCCAGTCGGGCACAAGCTTCATTCGTTTACAACGCATCGACAATGGTGTGGCAACTACCATCTTTACTTCCACCAATGGAATTCCTACATCACTTACCGACTATGGTATATCCTTCAAGGTAACCCGTTCGCAGTTGGGTGTGTGGACAATCTTCACTTCCACCTTGCCAACGAATAGCGTGAATACTCAGGCCACCCCAACGCCCAACAGCTGTCCGGAGTCGCTTTCTACTGTGAATCAAGGTGGAGCAACCGACAACACCTATTCGCCTGCTGCCAATGGTTATTTCGGCTTTATGGCTGTGCACGACAATACGGCTGAAGGACGCGCTGCGGCGGAGTTCGACAGTTTCCGTTTCCGTGCATTGCCTCCCAACACGTATGTGGCCTTCAGTGGTTCGTTGAGCGGCTCTGTCAGTGAAGATGCCACGCTGGCGAACAATTACGCAATTGCTGTTGACATTGTCAATCCTTCGAGCACTGCTGCAACCAGCGTTCAGATTGCCTTAACAGGCGATGCAACAAGAGCGGGAGGTGGCCCGAATCCATCCACCTCTTACGCTGCGAGCTACACTACGCAAACGCTTACGTGGGCAGCCGGAGCGAGTGGCACGAAGTACGTGTACATTGATCCAGCAAACAATGCGTCGTGTGACGATGTGGCCCAATTACTTTTCAGACTTCAAAACGTCAGCGGAGGTACCAATTCATTCATCGCTGACCAGGATACATTGACCCTTTCACTGATAGATGACGATTCAGGTTATGAGACGATTATCGATCAAGACTTCAATGCAGGTAATCTAACCGGATGGAAAACGAATGGCACTTCGTGGAGCGCAAATTCTTCGTCGCCTATTGAGGGTTCGCACTCCGCTCGCCACAGCACGCAAGGGGTTTCAGGACAGTCTTCCATTGCTTATCCCATCGATGATGCTAATCTTGTTGGTATAACAACGACTTGGAATTTTGAAGTGGCTTTTGCCAACGATGCAAGTGCGAACAACAATTTTCAAATATTTCTAGCGGCGAATGATTCCAACTTGTTTAGCGCAGGTGTCGATGGTTACGCAGTTGTCATTGATCAAAGCTCGCTGCCCTCCGCAGGTACTGCTGATTACATTCGTTTGTATCGCGTAACCGACGGAGCGTATGCATCTACTCCAATTATTAATTCTTCAACGGATTGGATAGACAACGTGAATGGCGGAGTGCGCGTAGGAATTCAGGTGAGTTTAAATGAAGCCGGAACATGGAGCTTAAGCGTTGACAACAATGGTGGTTTCAATAATCTAACCTCGCTTGGCACGGGCACGGACGCAACGGGTGGAGCGATTACATTTCCTATTGTAAAATATTTCGGAGTTCGTTTTAAATACCTCGCTGCTGCTTCTGATTTATTCCGCTTCGATGATGTTACTGTTCAACAGTCGGGCTGCAAGCGCCTTTGGTACAGCCAAAGCACAGGAAACTCCAATGCGGCAATATGGGCTCCTACAGCTTCAGGCACACCGCAGACCGTTGTTTCGGGTCGTTATGATCGTTTCCAGATACAGTCGGGACACAATGTTACTGCAACAGGAACCTGGCTGGTGAACGATATTTCGATTAACGCCGGCGCTACCTTAACAGGTGGAAGTAGCGAGATTCGAGTGCATGGAAACTGGATAAACGAAGGGACATTTACGGCAGGCACTTCAACAGTTGTGTTCAAAGGCCAGACAGCGCAAACAGTGGGGTTTGCTCTTGGTGCGTCTCAAACCTCGTTTAACAATCTTACGATTGATAATGACGGCTCCAACGTAAGTTTAACTCCTTCGTTGGTTTCTGTTACCGGCGTTGTTTCAATGCTGGAAGGAACTTTACAAACCAACGGCAATCTTCGACTCGTATCGAACTCTGCTGGTTCGGGATCGATAGGTGAAATAAAGTCCGGCGCAGCCGTTTCCGGCAACGTAGAGTTGCAGCGTTTCATTCCTTCTATCCCAAGTTCGCAGGGTTATTGGTTCAATCTTGCTTGTCCGATACAAGGGCAAACGGTGGCTTCATGGAACGACGACATCGTAACAACCGGCTTCCCGGGTTCCGATTTTCCAACGTATGGCTTCAACAATGTTCAGTATTACAATGAATCATTGCCAGGACCAACGAATACGGGATATGTAGGTGTGACCAATGTGACAAACTCGCTTGAAACCAATCGCGGTTATTATGTTTGGTTGGCAGGAGCAGCTCAAAACCTCGACAACACGGGGCTTATTCAGTCGGGTCAGGTGAGCGTGCCTTTGAGCTATACGGTTACTTCTCCCGGAACTGTGTTTGACTATGGATGGAATTTGGTTGGAAACCCTTATCCATCTGAAGTAGACTGGAATCTTGTCTCGGCATCGCTCACAGGTCCGAAAGTGTATTATGTCTACGACTTCCAGACCAATACCTACAAGTTCCGAAATGCTACAACCAATACCGGAACAGCTTCACGATACATTGCACATAGCCAAGGATTTTTAGTGAAGGTGAATACTTCAGGACAAAATCTTGTGTTCCAGGAAACGCACAAAACCAATACTGGCGCTGCCTTTGAGCGTAGTGAAGATGCGTCGAATGCCCTTGTTGCCGTGCGCTGGGCCAAAGGCAATCAATCGGATGAAAGTTTGATTGTGTTTGATGGTGATGCAGCTTCGTCTTATGACGATTACGATGTCGCTGATCTGCAAAGTCCTTTTGCTGAAGCTGTGGAAATGTCGCTTCAGTCTGCGGATGGTGCTTTGTTGGCTCAGGATGCACGTCCTTATTCAGCTGAAATTCAAATTCCGGTTTCTGTGAAAATGCCGGAAGCCGGTGTGTATACACTTACTGTTCTTGATGCACAAAACTTACCGCTTGGTGCATGTCTCACATTGGAGGACATGATTACGGGTGAAAGAACATCGTTAACACAAGGCACAATTGTAACCATTGAAGTGGCTGAGCCCTTCGAAGGTGTGCGCTTCATAATTCGCTCTACGCCTGCTGCGCAATTGGTGGTTACAGGCACATCATGTCATGGAGTTGCAGATGCTTCTATCGATGTTGAGGTGCCATCTGCCGATTGGCATGTTGCACTGGAATCTGGCGATGGCTATGAGTTCATGGCGAATGGCTCGGTTACATTCGACCATTTGATGGCCGGTGAGTATACGCTGCAAGTGGAACACGCAACCTGCGGAGTTTCAACGGAAACAATTTTGGTAGAGCAACCATCCCAGGTGCGTGCGGTGGTATCGGGTGTTGAGCCGGTTCAATGCAATACAGGCAGCACCGGTATGATCACTTTTGAAGTGGAGAACGCGAACTGGTTTAGTTATGAAGTAAGAAATTCACTCAATCAGGTTGTGCGCTCTGCTAATATCGAAGGGTCAAACGAGCTTGTTGAAGGATTGGAAGCCGATGTTTATTCAATCCACGTGTTCACTCCATGCGGACATGAAACGTTGGAAGTTGATTTGAGAGATGACGAGGCAAATACTCTTTCAGTAGAGCAAATCGTTCTTGAAGGACAAGGTGGCAATACAGTCGTTCAACTAAGTGCTGCCTCTACTCAGAACGGCATAATCACCTGGAATTTCTCAAACGGAACTCAGTATGTTGGAAGTACGGTTCAGCTTGAATTACCGAATACGGAAACCATGAATTACACGGTTTCGTGTACCGGTGTTTGCGACGCTACAGCTAGTGGCACTGTGCAGGCAACCAGTCTCGGAATAAACGATGTGAGCATGGAACACTCAATCGTATTTGCTCAGTCGGCGAATGCGGTGCAGTTACTTTTCAAGCAGGAAAATGCTCGTCAAGTGCAAATGCAGTTGTTCGATGCGCAAGGTCGAATGATCGAACAATCCTCGTTTGTAGCAACTGCCGGTTCAATGCATGAATTGTCAACCGAAAGACTGGCAGCGGGCATCTACTCACTAGTTCTATGTTCTGACGAGCAGAAGGTATTCACGCAAAAGTTTATTAAGTAAAAATATCTCACGTATTTCGGAGACCCCGCCTTCACCGACGGGGTTTCTTTTTTTACGATGAAAAGAACGCGATATATCATTGTAGTAGCTGCCGGAATCGGCAAGAGAATGGGTGTGCCATTACCCAAGCAGTTTCTTTCAGTGAAGGGAAAACCTTTGCTGATGCACACGCTGACGCGCCTGCAGGAGTTTGATGCAGACATGAACGTTTTGCTGGTGTTGCATCCCGATTACGTTGCCTATTGGAAAGAGCAACTAGCAGAGCACGAATTTCATATTCCGCATGAAATTATAGCCGGAGGTGAAGAGCGATTCCACTCTGTTAAATGCGCATTGGGTGTAATTGAAGATTTGAATGCGGTAGTCGGAATTCACGATGGTGTGCGCCCTTTGGTGAGTGTTGACACGCTGGCGCGATGCTTCAATGCCGCTGAGGAACACGGGAACGCGGTTCCTGTTATTGCAGTAAACGACAGTCTTCGCGAATTGACGGAGCGCGGGAATTTTGCTGTCGAGCGAAGCCGCTACCGAATTGTTCAAACCCCGCAGTGTTTCCGAGTAAACGAATTGAAGCCCGCATTTAACAGGCCGTTTAGCCCCTCATTTACCGATGATGCGTCGGTATTTGAAGCGTCAGGACATTCCATCCATCTGGTGGAGGGCAATCGCGATAATCTTAAAATTACCACACCCGAAGATTTGCATTGGCTGGAATCCCGGTTATGAGCCGGTTGCTGTCGTTGTCGGCTTAATGCCCTGCTCATCGGGTATGCCGAGGTAGGTGAAACTATTCCAGGGCCAAAGACTTTTCTTTCTTGCAACTACAATGAGAATTACAAACACGGTAGTTGTTGCGCTGTAGAATAGCCAGTGACCGAACAGACTGTCTTCTGGTGTTTCGAGCGTTCCGAAGTATCGAAACATGAAAAAAGCGGAAGCGTTATTGACGAAGTGCGCGAGAATGGACGTCCAGAGACTACCGCTCCAAACCACGAAATAACCGAGCAGCGCGCCCATTATCATGCGAGGAAGAAAGCCATAGAACTGCACGTGAATCAAACTAAACAGCAATGCGGTAATCCAAACCGATGCGTGAATGTTGCGCGTCATTTTTGCAAGCAGGGGCATCATCACGCCTCGAAAAACGAGCTCTTCACAAAACGCAGGAATGATGGCGATGCTGAGGAATGCAACGAATAGAGGCACATTGGAGTTGGGATCCAAAAACAAACGTGTCATTTGTTCCGCTAGCTCTTCGGTCGGTTTGAAGGTCCGCTCAAGCCATGAGTTTTCAGGAATTAACAGACCGTTGATGAACGCGGAGAAATCGATGAGCGGTGTTGCCGATAGTATGAGAAGTGGCGCAATAAGCAAGAAGACGCCTGCATTGCGCAGCTGTAAATTATGAATGCTGCCGCCGCCAAACAAAACGAAGAATAAAATAACGGGAAGCGCAAATCCCACCAGTTGCGTGATGTTATTCATCCATATCAGCGCATGCGCATAGGTTGAAGTCGGTTGCGATAATACCAATGGCAGGTCTTCCAGTGGAATATCAAATACCGATGTTCCAACGCCCATTGCCACGATAGTGCCCAACCCGATGCACGTTAGTGTGAGGGCAATGAAAAGAATGAGCTGCGGCGAAGCGCTTAATCCGCGTAATAATGAGTTCATGTCACAAAGGAAGCAAAGTATCTTTGCGCTTGCTTTTCCGAATGATTAAAATTGGTAACATAACACTACCCGATTTTCCACTGCTTCTCGCGCCGATGGAAGACGTTAGCGATCCGCCCTTTCGATTGGTGTGCAAGGAAAATGGAGTTGATCTCATGTATACCGAGTTTATAAGCAGCGAAGGACTCATTCGCGATGCTGCAAAGAGCCGCATGAAGCTCGACATATTTGAGTATGAGAGGCCCATTGGTGTGCAGATTTTCGGTAGTGATACAGAGACGATGGTGAAGTGCGCTGAAATTATTGAGGCCACGAATCCCGATTTGCTTGATATCAATTATGGTTGTCCGGTAAGCAAGGTGACGTGCAAGGGAGCCGGAGCCGGCATTTTGAAAGACATTCCTAAAATGGTTTCCATGACGGAGGCCATTGTAAAGGCCACGAAGCTTCCCGTCACTGTGAAGACGCGCTTGGGCTGGGATGAAGAAAGCAAGAATGTAGTGGAAGTTGCTGAGCGATTGCAGGACATCGGCATTCAGGCCTTGACCGTGCATGGTCGCACGCGTGTGCAGATGTACAAGGGTTCGGCCGACTGGACGTTGATTGCGCGCATCAAAGAAAATCCGCGCATGCGCATTCCCATTTTTGGAAATGGTGATATCGACACACCTGAAAAAGCAGTTGAATACAAGAATAGATATGGTGTTGACGGCGTCATGATAGGCCGCGCGAGCATTGGATATCCATGGATATTCAACGAGATTAAACACTTCGTCAAAACCGGTGAGAAGTTGCCACCGCCTACGGTTGCAATGCGAGCAGAAGCGTGTCGCAAACATTTTGAATTCTCACTTCAGTGGAAAGGACCTGTGCTGGGGGTGCTCGAAATGCGACGCCATTACAGTAATTACTTCAAGGGTTTACCGCATTTCAAAGAAGATCGCATGGAGCTGGTCACGACCAGTGACGCTGATGTGATTCTTCGCAAGTTGGAGGAGATTGTTGCCAAGTATGATGGCGTGGACTTTCTCGTTTAGCCCCCCTGTAGACCTCAGAGTGCAGGGCCGCGTCTTTGCAAGGCGCCTAAAGATCCTGGCCCAGATCGCGGCGGTAGTACTTATCCTTCCAGTTTATTTTCCCTGCGTTTTCGTAAGAAGTACGTAGCGCATCATGAATGTCGTGTCCGTAAGATGTGATAGCCAGCACGCGTCCTCCGCTGGTTACGATTTCTTCATTTGATTGCTTTGTTCCTGCATGAAACACAAGACTATTCTGTACTTCGTCTAAACCGCTTATAACATTTCCTTTCGCATACTCTTCCGGATAGCCGCCCGCTACGAGCATGATGGTGGATGCCGCTCGTGTATCTTTCTCGAGACTCATGCCTGCGAGATTGCCGGAAGCTGCAGCGCTCAATAGTGGCAGAACGTCACTGGCTATGCGCGGCATGACGACTTCTGTTTCCGGGTCGCCCATGCGACAATTGTATTCGATCACAAACGGATCTCCGCCGACGTTTATGAGTCCGAAGAAAACAAATCCCGTGTAGCGCATGTTTTCTTCGCGAATGCCCCGCATCGTTGGCTTCACGATTCGTTCTTCGACTTTTTTCATGAAGGCGTCATCTGCAAATGGAACCGGGCTCACTGCACCCATTCCGCCGGTGTTTAATCCGGTATCACCTTCACCAATGCGCTTATAATCTTTTGCTTCCGGCAGGAGCACATAGTCTTTGCCGTCGGTGAGGGCAAACACCGAAAGTTCTACTCCTGTAAGGAACTCTTCGATAACCACACGAGCGCTTGCATCGCCGAATTGTCCGCCCAGCAGGGTTTTCAGGGCTTCTTCTGCTTCGCTTAGAGACTCAAGTATCAGCACTCCTTTTCCGGCGGCTAATCCATCGGCTTTTAGAACGTAAGGCGCTTGAAGCGTTTTCAGAAAATTGATTCCTTCATCGATAGTTGTCTGCGTGAACGTAGCATACCGTGCGGTGGGTATGCTGTGCCGCATCATGAACTGCTTTGCGAAATCTTTACTTCCCTCGAGTTGAGCGGCGTGTTTATCAGGGCCGAGAAACCGGATGTTTTTGAGTGCGTCATCAGCAAAGAAAAAATCGGCCAATCCTTCTACCAGCGGAACCTCGGGTCCCACGACTACCAGGTCGATGTTGTTTGTCAATACAGCTGTGCGTATAGCTTCGAAGTCGCTCACCGAGCAGGGAATGTTGGTGGCAATTTGTGCGGTGCCCGGATTTCCCGGTGCAACGAAGAGTTTCGAAAGGATAGGGCTTTGAGCAATTTTCCAGGCGATCGCATGTTCACGTCCGCCGGAGCCTAAGATGAGTACATTCATGGGTTTGCTGTGTGCGGCAAATTTCAAGGGAATAGGCCGGTCTATGATTTTGTTTTTACCAACAAAAAACCCCGACCAAACGATCGGGGTTGAATATCTTGTTCGGGCAACTTCGGTTACACGATAGTGCCGTCTTTGATGGCCTTTGCTGTGTAGGCCTTTTGGCGGCGCAACCAGTAAATGATAGCAACGAATGCGAAGACGATGCAAATCCAGTTGAAAGGCGTTGCAATAAGTTCGATTACGTTCTTGAATGTCCACTGGAAGCCGTCGGCTATCGGTTGAAGGATGCTTTGAAGGTTCATGGTTGAAAAAATTGTGGGGCAAATCTAAGCGACGTTGATTAAATCACCTAAGGATACCTTCATTTTTGTTGCCGTTCTATTGTTGATATGATTCTTCGCACTTATGCCTCCAACCAACCGCTTTCGTTGAGCCTGCTTCCGGTGACAACGCTGAGTGTATTGTTTGTAGCCGCGGCGCGAGGAAGACTCGCGGCGCTTCATGCCGATTTTCCGGCAGATCGTCTTTTCGCAGGCTGGTATCAATCGCCTTACGCATTGGCTGCTTTGAGTGGGAGTCTTGTTTTACTCGGGGCTTATTTGGCGAATGTTGTTTTTAATAAGCATGAGTTTTTTAATGTGCCCGTCTATGTTCCTGCCTTTATCTACTCGCTTCTGGCGACTACGCTGGCTTTGATTCAACTTTCTGTTCCCGTTTTGATGGCCAATGTCTTTCTTCTGATGGGATTGAACAGACAGCTTAAAATTTTTCATCAGCCAAGAGTCCTCGCCGAATATTTTGAAACGGGCTTGTATTTCGGAATTGCAGCACTTTGTTTCCCGCCTTATTTGACACTCGTGGTTGCCATATGGTCTGGAACCATTGCGCTTAGAGCTTTTAATTGGCGAGAATATCTATTGCCACTGATTGCCTTCGCAATACCTTTTGCCTATTGGTTTTCATGGCTTTATTTTCAAGACAACCTGCAGGCAATGGTGCTATTCCGCAAATGGATGAGTTTCGACGTTCAGTCGTTTTTTTCATCGTGGGGAAAATCGGAAAGGGTTTTCACGATAACAGTTCTGATTTCCTTGTTGTTTGCATTACCCCGTTACTTGTTTCTCAATGAACGGTCTTCCAATCGGTCAAAAACCATTCGGACCTTGTTTTTTATGGTAGCGCTTGCCGTAGTTGGTTCTTATTTTCTGGCGTTTTTTCTTACTTGGAAATGGATGATAATGGCATTATTGCTTCCGGTTGCCTTTACCCTTGGTTATTGGTTTGCCAACTACAGAGTCTCTTTAGTAGGGCCATTTTTCTTCTACGCCATTTTGGCTACTTCCCTTTGGTGCGTTTTGGCCGCCCTGATTTAATGCGTTAAAGCACACGTTCATTTCAGCTTCGACCGATATTTGGAATTAATTCGAGATTGATTCAACCAATCTGCTTTTCGGTCGGTCTCGGAAAAGGAATGTTGCATAAACTCCAACATATCATTTTAGCGTTCGTTCTGCTTCATGTTGGACTTTGCGTAGTTGCCCAACCTCTATGGATAGAGAATCGCGGACAATGGCCCGAGCCGGTCGTATTTCAAACTGCTCTTCGTTCCGGCGTGCTGTGGACAGAGCGCACCGGATTCACATATCAACTATTTGATCCTGCCGGGTTGCAGCAACTGATTGCGCAGCACGGAGCAGACAGTGAAGAAATACTTCACGGGCATTCATATAAGATGAAGTTCATTAACGGCAGTGCAACCCACGTATCAGGACAGCGCAAAGCCGAACACTACATGAATTATTACACGTCGCCCGATAGCAATGGACAGGCTACTGGTTGCGAGGTCTATGCGAGTTCGCGGCTTCATGAAGTATATCCCGGCATCGACGCGATGGTGTACAGTGTTGGAAGTAGTTTGAAATACGATTGGATTGTTGCTCCGGGTGCCAATCCGAACGATATTCAACTCGCTATAGAGGGAGCCAAGTGTTCGCTTGTTCGGCACGCAGGCGGGACGGATTTAGTTATTGAAACTGCATTTCAGACTATCATCGAAAAACAACCTTTCGCCTATCAACTGCTCGATGGCACTATGCAGGAAGTTTCGTGCAGCTATGTATTACGCGCCAATCGATTGAGTTTTGAGTTGGGTGATTATGACGAAAGCCGCACGCTCGTTATTGATCCTGAGGTCTCGTTTTCTTCTTTCATTGGCTCACCCGCAAGCAGCTGGGGCTATACGGCTTGCGACGATTCTCAGGGAAATTTGATAGCCGGTGCGGTTGCCTTCGCTCCGGGCTATCCCACTACACTGGGAGCATTTTCTGTGACGTTCAACCAGGCGCTAACGAATAGTTTTGATATTGCAATTTCGAAATTCAGTGCCGATGGAACCCAACTATTGTATAGCACCTATCTGGGGGGCGAGTACCAAGAAACACCCCACAGCGTGGTGGTGGATAGTCAGGATCACATCATCGTATTCGGGGTAACGGGCAGTTCAACATTTCCGACTACACCGGGTGTCCTGCAATCAACTTTCGTGGGTGGCCCCTCTTTAACAGGATCTGGTTTTTACTCAGGGCAACAACCCAACGGGTGCGATTTGTTTGTGACCAAATTCAATGGTGATGGTTCATTGGAGACGTCCACTTTTATTGGCGGAACTAACAATGATGGAATCAATAATGGAGATCAGCTTTACTATAACTACGGCGATGTATTTCGAGGGGAAGTGAATGTTGACGCAAACGACCATATCTATGTTGCAACGGTTACACGCAGTGCCGATTTTCCGGTGAGTTTTGGATCCTTTGGTGGAGGTGAATCGGATGGCGTTTTATTGAAATTATCTCCGGCTCTTGATGCACTTGTGATGGGACGCTTTGTGGGTGGAAGCGGCAGAGACGCTTGCTACGTAGTAGAGTTTAATCCCCAGGGGCAACCCGTCGTTGCGGGAGGAACGCAAAGCAGCAATTTCTCGCTTATATCTGCAGGATCTGTAGATCCGACTTGGAATGGTGAGACGGATGGTTATGTGGTGATTGTTGACCCTGCAAGTTTCGCGGTTATTGCCGGGACCTTTATTGGAACATCTTCTTACGATCAGGTATACTTTGCCCAAAGTGATAACTCGGGAGATATCTATGTGTACGGCCAGACAACCGGTTCCATGCCCATAACTCCCGGTGTCTATGGTCAGCCGGGTAGCGGACAATTTATTTCCAAGTATTCTCCCGATTTGGAAGTGATGGAATGGAATACGACCATTGGCACCGGAAGTGGCTCAATCGATATTTCACCCACTGCTTTTTTAGTAAGCAATTGCGAGCAAATTTATTTCAGTGGATGGGGCGGTGATGTAAATAGCAATTACTGCAACAGCGTTCCCGGAAGTTGCTATGCAGAGCAAAGCACCACCAACGGATTGCCTATTACGCCCGATGCATTTCAAAGCGCTACGGATGGAAGCGACTTTTACTTGTGCGTTTTAACCCCTAATGCTCAGAATATTCTCTATGGGTCGTTTTTGGGAGGATCTGTTAGCAACGAACACGTAGATGGAGGTACTTCTCGTTTCGATAAGAACGGTTCAGTCTATCACGCTGTCTGCGCAGGTTGTCAAAACAATGACGACTTTCCTACAACACCCGGCGCATGGAGTGATAGTAACGAAAGCACGGGGTGCAATCTTGCTGTTTTTCGATTTGACTTGAATGCGATACAAGCCGAAGTTGAGGTTGATGGCCCCACGGAAGTTTGTGTTGGTGATCAAATTGAATTCCTGAATAGCACCGCGGGAGCCACGAATTTCCTGTGGAATTTCGGCGACGGCACCACGAGTACAATTCTAGAGCCGACCCACCAATATGCTGAAGGAGGCCAGTATGAAGTTCAATTTGTTGGATATGATAATGCGGTTTGTGTAACAGCGGATACAACCACTGTGGAGATAACGGTAATTCCCGATGTTAATCCCACTGTTTCCGGCGAACTTGTGATATGTGAAGGGGAATCAACTCAACTAACGGCTTCGGGAACAGAAAATGTTCACTGGCTCTTCAATGCTTCATTGTCGGATGCAGCTGTGCTTGATCCTATTGCCTCGCCAACCAATACTACCACGTATTTTTTAGTGGATGAAAACGAATGTGATTCGGAGACGCTGAGCGTTGTCGTAGAAGTGAGTGAGGTTTCAATAAATACAAGTGGGGATACAACGCTGTGTTTAGGACAAAGCGCAGAGCTCATTGCTTCCGGAGGCGTGAGTTATGAATGGTCGCCGTCAACATATCTTAGCTCGGCCTCTTCTCCAAATCCTATTGCAACACCGGCAGAGAGCATCGATTATGCGGTAACGGTTACGGATCAGCATGGCTGCACTGCCGATGCAACACTGTCAGTGGTTGTGTTTGAAGCTTTGCCGGGCGGAGAACGCTACCCTGATGAAGTTCTATGCGAAGGACGTCAGTTGCTACTTCAAGCGAATTTCGGTAGCGCCTGGAACTGGTTTCCATCATCGTCGTTAAGCGCTCCGTTGGCGCAAGAGCCAATTGCCTTTCCCGATGATACAACTCTTTATGTTGTTTTAATTACGAATGCATGCGGATCAGGGTACGACAGTGTGATGGTGAATGTTATTCATCCCGAATTAAGTGTTTTCGGTGGGGGAAGCATTTGCCGAGGCGATACAATTGCTGCTTGGGCCACGGGTGCTTTGAGTTATGCATGGTCGCCAGCAAACTGGGCTTCTCCTTCCGATGAAGCATTGGCATACCTGTCGCCTGAAAAAACGACCATTTTTGAAGTTACCGGTGTCGACGAATTCAATTGTGTGACCACTGCAAGTGTTTCAATCAGTGTTTATCCGAGGGCAGAAATAGAAGCGGGCCCCGATGGTTATTTTGATTTTCCCGACAGTGTGATGCTGTTTGGAAACGCCATGGGCTTCGATTGTTATTGGTGGCCCTCTGAAGGACTGAGCTGCGACACCTGCGAGCTCACGTGGGCATCGCCTTCGGAACCTACCACCTACCACCTGGCAATTGTGGATGATTTTGGTTGTGTAAATGATGACTCTGTTTTTGTTCGACCTTATTTTCCTCTTTTCGTTCCCAACACCTTTACGCCTAATGGAGATGGAATCAATGATGTGTTTTTCGTGAGGGGCCAGTCAGTTACCGGCTTTCATCTCGAAATCTATGATCGATGGGGAATGAAAGTATTCGAGTCATTCGACATGCAAACACCTTGGACAGGCGATTCGGGGAATGGTTACTTCGCACCCAACGACGTTTACAATTGGGTGTTGGGATACGATTCACTGGATCGCCGCACGAATGTCAAGGGCCATGTTGTTTTAGCGCGTTAATAGAAACATCGGTATTACCCTCTTCACCGAATATCTTAGCGCCACTTTTTAAAACATTACCCGAATGGCTTACGAAAACATTCTTGTCTCAACCGAACAGTCGGTGATGACGATTACCATCAACCGTCCATCGCAACTCAATGCATTGAATAGCGCCACAATTCAAGAACTCAACAAGTCTCTTGCATTGGCGGATGTCAATTCGGAGGTGCGTGTCATCATCATCACAGGTAGCGGCGAGAAGGCCTTTGTTGCCGGTGCGGATATCAAGGAGTTCGCTGATTTCAGTGTGGAGCAAGGCCGTTTGTTGAGCGCTCTTGGACATAAACTGTTGTTCGATTTCGTGGAGAACATGAACAAGCCGGTGATTGCCGCGGTGAATGGATTCGCACTTGGAGGCGGACTTGAGTTGGCCATGTCATGCCACATGCGTATCGCTTCGGATAATGCTAAAATGGGATTGCCTGAAGTGACGCTTGGTGTCATTCCCGGTTATGGGGGAACTCAGCGTTTGGCAAACCTGGTAGGCAAGGGCAAAGCAATGGAGATGATTACTTCTGCTGCGATGATTACTGCAACGGAAGCTCAAGAATGGGGCTTGGTAAACAAGGTTGTTGCTCAGGCAGAATTGCTTCCTACAGCCATAGAACTTGCGCAGAAAATTGCTAAGAATTCACCGACTGCGATATCAGCGGCCATTCGTTCGGTGAACGCCGGATTCAAGCCCGGGGCGAATGGATATAATGAAGAGATACGTGAATTTGGACGTTGTTTCGGAACCGCCGATTTCCGTGAAGGAACCACCGCATTTCTCGAAAAGCGTAAACCCGTTTTTGAAGGAAAGTGATGGCTGTTCAGATCCAAGTAATCAATCGTTCGAAGCATGCATTGCCTGCTTATGAAACGGAGCAATCGGCGGGTATGGATATGCGCGCCAACCTGGATGAAGCTATTGCTCTCGGTCCTTTGGAAAGAGCTCTTGTTCCTACCGGGCTTTTCATTGCGTTACCCGCGGGTTTCGAGGCACAGGTGCGTCCGCGTAGCGGTTTGGCGGCCAAGCAGGGCATCACGGTTCTCAACTCTCCCGGAACAGTGGATGCGGATTACCGCGGTGAAATCAAGGTGATTCTTGTTAATCTGTCCAATGAAACGGTGCACATCAACGATGGCGATCGTATTGCACAACTCGTCATAGCTCGCCACGAGCAGGCGGTTTGGGAAGTAGCGGAAGTCCTTGGCGAGACTGCCCGAGGAGCCGGCGGTTTCGGAAGTACCGGTAAGCAATAGTGTGATCTTATATCGAATGAACCTAAATTGTGGAAGTTGGTTTCTCCATTACTTTGTCTAGTATAAATTCGCGCAACATTTTTCAACCCAAACCACGCTATGGCAAAAGGTCTTTTTGGAAGCTCGTTGATGAAGAAGTTCTGGATGTCGATTACCGGTCTTTTTCTCATTTCATTTCTCTTAGTGCATTGTGCATTGAACGCACTGATTTTCGCCAACGACGGCGGAATGCTCTTCAACCAAGGAGCACACTTCATGGGAACCAACATCATCATTCGCACCATGGAAATCGTGCTTTTCGCAGGGCTTATCGCTCACGTGGTGGATGGCTTGATGCTCTATTTTCAAAACCGCTCCGCACGCCCTGTGAAGTATGCTTATGAGAAGCCCTCTGCAAGCAGCAAGTGGTATTCGCGCAGCATGGCACTGTTGGGCACGCTCATTTTGTTATTCCTCATTTTGCACTTATATCATTTTTGGCTGAGAACACGCATAACAGGATTGACCGTTCAACCAACGCACGTTTTCTTTGAAGGACACAAGTTGGAAGATTTGTACGGTGAGATGAAGTTTGTCTTCAGCCATCTGTGGGTTGTGATTGTTTATGTGCTCGGATGTTTCTCACTCTTCTGGCACTTGTTGCACGGCTTCCGCAGTGCATTCCAATCACTTGGTTTGAACTACACCAAATACAAGAACGGCATTGCATTCTGCGGCGATTTGTTCAGTGTTGTTATCCCAACGGTTTTTGCCGCTATGCCCGTGAGCATGTACATGGGATGGGTTCATTAATGAATGTAGATTAAAGCACCTTAAAAAGAATGGAGCTCAATTCGAAAATACCCGATGGATCACTCGATCAGAAGTGGACCAAATACAAGGGAAACGTTCGCCTGGTTAACCCGGCCAACAAAAGAAGCATTGATGTGATTGTGGTAGGAACCGGTCTTGCCGGAGCTTCTGCAGCAGCATCACTGGCTGAGATGGGGTACAGTGTGAAGGCACTCTGCTTCCAGGATTCACCGCGTCGTGCGCACAGTATCGCCGCCCAAGGTGGTATCAATGCTGCGAAGAATTACATGAACGATGGTGATTCTACCTACCGTTTATTCTATGACACGATCAAAGGTGGTGACTACCGTTCACGCGAAGCCAACGTGCATCGCTTGGCAGAAGTAAGTGCCAACATCATCGACCAGTGCGTGGCGCAAGGCGTTCCATTTGCACGTGATTACGGCGGATTGCTCGACAACCGTTCGTTTGGTGGTACACAAGTTTCGCGCACGTTCTACGCAAAAGGACAAACCGGACAGCAATTGTTGTTGGGTGCTTATTCAGCGTTGTCGCGCCAAATCGGTAAGGGAACTGTTGAAATGCTCAACCGTCATGAGATGCTCGATGTAGTAATCGTGAATGGAAAGGCACGCGGTATCATTGCCCGCAACCTGGTAACAGGCGAATTGGAGCGCCACTCAGCCCATGCTGTTGTGTTGTGTACCGGTGGATACGGCAACGTGTTCTTCCTTTCAACCAACGCTATGGGAAGCAACGTGACGGCCGCATGGCGCGCGCACAAGCGCGGTGCTGCTTTCGGCAATCCTTGCTTCACGCAAATTCACCCAACCTGTATTCCGGTGAGCGGTGATCATCAGTCGAAGTTGACACTCATGTCGGAATCGTTGCGTAACGATGGCCGTATTTGGGTGCCCAAGCATAAAGAAGATGTAGAGGCCATTCGCGCGAAGCGCCTGAAGCCACAAGATATTTCCGAAGATCGCCGCGACTATTACCTGGAAAGAAGGTATCCTGCGTTTGGTAACCTCGTGCCTCGCGACATTGCATCGCGCGCTGCTAAGGAGCGTTGCGACGAAGGTTTCGGCGTAAACGCAACAGGAGAAGCAGTGTATCTCGATTTCTCTTCAGCCATTATCCGTTACGGTAAAGCGCAAGCGAACGTGAAGGGAATTCACAATGCTACTGAGCAACAAATT
>JBILCQ010000166.1:0-5303 GCA_044353065.1 Flavobacteriales bacterium
TTCGTAATGCCGGCGTTGAAGTAATTGTGGATGTCTTGCTTGACGAATGTCGCAACCTGAATAGGCGATTCTTTACGTTTCATGAGAAGAAAAGACCCTATGTTGTCTTGAAATGGGCTGTTTCGGCCGACGGGTTTATGGACATCCATCGCTCTAGCGGCCAGCGTGGTTCATTCATGATTTCTCATGCTGATACTCAAGTGTTGGTGCACCAGTGGCGCGCCGAGGAAGCCTCTATCCTTATTGGAAAGAATACATTGTTGAATGACAATCCTTCCTTGACAGTGCGCAGAGTTGAAGGAAAGAATCCGTTGCGAGTTGTGCTTAGTGAATCACCAATCGATTTGCATGGATACTTGCTTGGCGATGACGAAGCTCCCACCTTGATTGTAACAAATGACGAAGAGCGGGTAGAGGATGCCCTGCGATATGTGGCTTGCGGTAATGTGCTTGATATATCTTCCGCACTGTGCCGATTGCACAAAGAGAATATACTTTCGGTGTTGGTTGAAGGAGGAGCCGGTGTGCTTCAATCATTTCTTGAAAGTGGCTTGTGGGATGAGGCACGTATCATTGTTTCAGAGCAAGCATTGGGTAGTGGATTGGCATCGCCTGTCATTTCAATGGCGGCATCTTATGAAGAACAAAGTGCCACAGACACGATACGCTACTATTTCAACAAGTCGTAATTCAGGACGTATCATTGCCGCATGTTTTATTTGTTGATGAGCATTCTGACGAATGCAGCCATTTTTTTTCTTTTTAAGCTGTTCGACCGCTTCAAGGTTCAAACACTTCCCGCTATAGTAGTCAATTATTTTATGGCATGCACGGTCGGTTTATTGGTTGTGCCTGATTTAAGCCATGCACTGGAAGGCGCATCTCAATGGCCGCTTTGGACGATTGGCGGACTATCGCTGGGAGTGCTCTTCATACTCGTTTTTTATTTGACAGGAACAACGGCTCGAGTTATTGGTGTTTCGGTTACTACCATTGCATCCAAAATGTCGTTGGCATTGGCTGTACTCTTATTTGTGTGGGTTGATCCCAATGAGCAGCTTAGTATCACGAAGGTTCTTGCTATTCTCGTGGCGATGGCAGGGGTTTACTTTTCTTCTTTAAAAGATGACGGACGAAAATTGAGTATCCGTTCTTTTTTGTTGCCCGCACTTATTCTGCTGGGGAGCACGGGTGTCGATTTTGGTATTGCTTATTTCTCCTCTTTCCCGGCCAATGACGATGAGCTAAAGCTCTATTCGTGTTTGTCGTTTGGAATGGCAGGCCTATGCGGTTCCGTCTTTATGGGAGTTCAACTGTATACAGGTCGTATGAGACTGACCTTGCGTGACGTGATGGGAGGACTTGTGCTGGGCGCCATCAATTATGGCTCCATCATCTTTTTGGTGCTCGCCTATGATTCAGGTATCATGCAGAAATCGGCCATGCTTCCCATCAATAATTTGGGTGTTGTATTGGTTTCTGCGTTGGCAGCCGTATTGGTATTCAAAGAAAAACTCACTCGTTACAACTGGATGGGTGTCGCATTGAGTTTAGTTGCTCTCATGTTGTTACTTTGAAGTAACTGATGATTGGATGCATCGGAATACTAATAGAGTTTTCGCATCCAATTCATCCAGTTTTTGTTCAAGATTCTTCCTAAAATGTGGATATAGATCATCGCAAGCATTGGAAGAATGAGAATCACTCCCTTGTTAAAGTTCCATGATTCGGAAAACTGAAAGTGAATAGCGTGCTGAATAGCACGCGTAATGCCGCATCCGGGACATTCGATATTCAAGAATCTTTTGGAAGGGCAAACTACTGTGCCGTGGTCAAAATAATCTGCAGGTAGAACTAGGAGTATTAGAGGTAGGGCCAACCAAATGGTTAGCCCTACTTTTTTTACTTTATTGCTATTGGTCAACATGAGCTGTCGACTATTCTAAAATCACAATCAAAGCGTGAATCAGTCCGGGAAGACCGCAAAGAAGAGTCAGGATTAAATTCGTTGTGCAACGCTTGGTCCAGCTGCCTTCGTAGAGGTAAACAGCCAATGGTGGAAGGAAGAATGCCAGAATAACCAAGAGAACTTTATCCGGTTCGTCTGCGTTGTTCAATTCTGCTTGAGCTACGCTGGATTTACCGGAGAACAGTTGCATAGGACTTGACGTTTGCTGCTGTTGCTTCAACTCCTTGCGCAATTCCTTCACTGCTTGACGCATTGCTTTGCGATTTACTCGATTGTTCTCTGCTGCGATTTCTGCAGTTTGCGGTGAATCAAGATCGATTGCTGCAGGAGTGTTTTCAGTGACTTCTGTATTATTCGAAGTTATGTCGCACGCATTCAAATTTTCTTTGGTCTCAGTTGAAGCAACATTTTCTGTGATTGCTTCTGAAACCGAATGGTGAATTTTGTTTTTGTTGTTATTGCTGTACCATTCGATGTGATAACCGTCTGTATGAACACGTTTTTCAATGGAACAGGATGACAGGATAGTTGCTATCGCAACAACGCAGAGAAGAATTTTTTTCATTGAGTTTTGTTTTAAGTAGGCAATAATAAATAAACGATTTGTCATTCAAACAGACTATGCGCACATTTATTTATTCGGCTCGCGCTTGGCCCGCTGCATCGGATTTTCGCGCGATCGGCTTTGGTTTTCCTTGAACATTTCAAAGCGTGTAGGCATTACGCGTTGAGGCCAGGCGTTGTTGGAAATATCGACATCGGCCGTTTCGAGTTGTGGATCGAGTAGGATGGTTTTTACTTCACGCTCACAGGCGAACACCTTCGTTACCTCCTTCTCACTTTTCTTCCAAATTTCTGCCGGGATGTTTATTCTGCGGGTTGTGCCATCCATGAACTCCAGGTCGAAAATGAGGGGCATGATTAATCCTCCTTTGTTCTCAACCGTCACTTGGTAGTACAGCATGTTTTTGGAAAGGAGTTCCTTCTCTTTATCCGTAAGCTTCTTCACGTATTCATCATATTCCACGCGATCGAGCGCGGTTACTTTGTAGGGATCGTAAGAAGTGTAGAAATCGCGCATGTCAGGGTCTGTGTCAACCTCCACCTTCATTTTTTCTGCGGCATCGCGTTGTAGTGAAATATCGGGAGCAGCTCCTTCCTTTT
This sequence comes from Flavobacteriales bacterium, assembly GCA_044353065.1. Classification (GTDB taxonomy): domain Bacteria; phylum Bacteroidota; class Bacteroidia; order Flavobacteriales_D; family Sanyastnellaceae; genus JAIBBG01. Next base: position 3,134 of record JBILCQ010000166.1, read on the forward strand.
TCTGCTTGTCAAGCGCCTTTTCAATTTCCGGGTTGTGCGTGTTTAGTCTGAAAATTTTCACATCTTTCAAATTCATATCGCAATGGTCGGTGCCGTAAAACCAACCGCGCCAAAACCAATCGAGGTCCACCGCACTGGCATCTTCCATAGTGCGGAAGAAATCTTCGGGTGTCGGGTGACGGAAAGCCCAACGACGGCAATACTCTTTGAATGCGTAGTCGAAGAGTTCACGGCCCATCACGGTTTCGCGCAATATGTTGAGTGCTGTAGCGGGTTTTCCATAAGCGTTGTTTCCAAACTGATAAATGCTTTCGCTGTTGGTCATGATGGGACTCATCGTGCTTTTATCGCCTCGCATGTAGTCGACAATGTTGCGCGCCGGACCGCGGCGAGTGGGGTAGTTGCGGTCGTATTCCTTTTCGGCCAAGTATTGCACGAAGGTGTTCAGTCCTTCGTCCATCCACGTCCACTGTCGCTCGTCGCTGTTGATGATCATGGGGAAGAAGTTGTGTCCTACTTCGTGAATGATTACCGAGATCATTCCATCACGTGTGCCTTGGTCGTAGGTGCCGTCTTTTTCGGGGCGACCGCCGTTGAAGCAAATCATGGGATATTCCATGCCCATCCATTTGGTATGAACGGAAATGGCAACCGAGTATGGATAGTCAATGGTGTGCTTGCTATAGCTGCGCAGTGTGTGCGCTACAACGCGCGTGCTGAATTGTCCCCATAGCGGATTACCTTCTTTTGGGTAGTAGGACATAGCAAGTGGAGTTTTGTCGCCAATCTTTACTGCTTGTGCATCCCAAATGAATTTGCGCGAATTGGCGAATGCAAAGTCGCGGACATTCTCGGCTTTGAAATGCCAGGTCTTGGTTTTGGATGTCTCCTTGTTTTTCTCCTTTTTCTCGGCTTCTTCTTGCGTTACGATCACAATAGGTTCATCGCTTGATTTGGCCGCGTTGAAGCGCTTGAGCTCTTCTGCAGACATCACTTCTTTTCCGTTTTGCAAAACACCGGTTGCGGCTACAACATGATCCGCGGGAACCGTAATTTTCACATCGTAGTTGCCGAAGTTGAGCGTGAATTCACCTGCGCCTAGAAACTGCTTGTGCTGCCAGCCCTGGTTATCGCAATACACGACCATGCGTGGGAAGAATTGGGCCATGGTGTAGAGGTAGTTGCCATCTTCTTCGAAATACTCGTATCCGCTGCGGCCACCCAATCGAATGCGGTCGTTGATGTTGTACCACCACTTGATTTTGAATACGAATGAACCGCCCGGCTTCAAGGTCTGAGGAAGGTCAATGCGCATCATGGTTTTATTGACGGTGTACGAAAGTGCTTTGCCGGCTGCATCGCGCACATAGTCGAGCTTGAAACCACCGTCGTACCAAGGGTTGAGGTCCACCAAGTCATTGTAGCTGACACTCTCGCCGATTTTCATTTGCTCAATAGCATAGCTGTCGGCATCCTTGGCAAAGGCGTTTTGATCGAGTTGCAGCCACAAGTAACTCAGCGCATCAGGGGACTCGTTGAAGTAGGTAACAGTCTCTTCTCCGTAAAGTGTTTGAGTAGCATCGTCGATAGTAATGTTCATCACATAATCGGCGCGTTGCTGCCAATATGCGTTTCCGGGCGCGCCACTGGCTGTTCGCTGTTCATTTGGAGTAGCGAGCTCGGGTCCCAGTTGTTTGAATTTATCTTCCCAGTACTTGGTAGGTTCAGTTTGTGCGAATGCTGCCAACGGTAGCAAAAAAGCGATACAGGATATGATTTTCATAATCGATTGTGGTGTTCAAATGTAGGGTAATTTGAGTCCTACAAGCCCCTTGTGATGTGCTTATCCTCCTTACTTTTGCTTACAAACCGAAACGCATGTGTCCGTTTACTGAATTAGAAGAAGTATTATTGGAAGAAACGCTTCTTGCCGATGGTAAGAAGCTCGTGTTGTTCAACGACGATGTGCATTCGTTTGATTTTGTGATAGACGCATTGATTGAGGTATGCGGGCATGAATTGCTTCAAGCGGAACAGTGCACCATCATTGTTCATTATAAAGGAAAATGTGCGGTGAAGAACGGAACGTGGGAGGAGCTGGAACCGATGTGCACGGCGCTGTTGGAGAGAGGGCTGACGGCGGAGATACAGTGATTCGTTTCAATGACGA
>JBILCQ010000167.1:0-5267 GCA_044353065.1 Flavobacteriales bacterium
GGGTGGCATCTCAGATACCACTGCATTATCCAAACTCATCTCATAATTGTCGTAAAAACTACCATTAGCCGTGCGAAAAACACCAAGAGCAGCGCTTTGGTCAAATTGAGTGGTTGACTGGCAATCTCGATAAACAACCATCGTGACAAGATATTGGTTGTTCGAGAGATAATCGTAGTAAAGTTCACCACCGACGATATGAGCCGCAAAAACTTGGTTTCCCAACATGAAAATTGAAAACCAGAAAAGACGGCTTATATGTTGTCCAAAAAAGTTAACCACAGAATTTCATTGTTCTCTATAACCGTTTTGTAAGAAGACAACTTGGGTTGCTACTCAGTGAGTAAAACAAACTTATCCGGCTAATAGTTGCATGCGAAATCTACATATTTCTTCGATATTGCCCTCCCACTTCAAACATAGCTTTCGTTAACTGACCCAACGAGCAGTATTTCACGGCCTCCATAAGCTCACTAAACATGTTGCGATTTTGAATAGCGGCGTGCTGCAATCCTCGCAGTGAAGCGGCACTATTATTCGCTGATGCGCGATGCAGTTGGGAAAGCATTTCAATTTGATACTGCTTCTCTGCTTCTGTTGCTCGAATCACTTCTTTCGGTAGTATAGTGGGTGATCCTTTCGAGGAAAGGAAGGTATTCACTCCTATAATCGGATATTCTCCGGTATGCTTCAAGGTTTCGTAATACAGACTTTCCTCCTGAATCTTACTTCGCTGATACATGGTTTCCATGGCGCCTAAAACACCTCCGCGCTCTGTGATGCGATCAAACTCACTCAATACAGCTTCCTCCACCAGATCGGTTAATTCTTCAATGATAAAGGATCCTTGGAGTGGATTCTCGTTTTTCGCTAATCCCAACTCGCGGTTGATGATGAGCTGAATAGCCATAGCCCGACGCACACTTTCTTCGGTGGGTGTTGTAATGGCTTCATCGTATGCGTTGGTGTGCAGCGAATTACAGTTGTCGTAAATGGCATACAGCGCCTGCAACGTAGTGCGGATATCATTAAAGTCAATTTCCTGAGCATGAAGCGAGCGCCCGCTGGTTTGGATGTGATATTTCAGCATCTGAGCCCGCGAGTTGGCTCCGTATTTCTTGGCCAGCGACTTAGCCCATATGCGGCGTGCTACACGACCAATTACAGCGTACTCGGGATCAATCCCATTGCTGAAAAAGAATGACAGGTTAGGCCCAAACTCGTTGATGTCCATGCCCCTCGACAAATAATACTCAACATAGGTAAATCCATTGGAAAGAGTAAAAGCTAACTGAGTGATGGGGTTTGCGCCCGCCTCAGCTATGTGATAACCGCTAATCGATACAGAATAGAAGTTGCGAACTTGTTTTTCAATGAAATACTCTTGCACGTCACCCATGAGACGCAGTGCGAACTCGGTAGAGAAGATGCAGGTGTTTTGAGCTTGGTCCTCTTTGAGAATGTCTGCCTGAACGGTCCCACGAACTTGACGTAACGTTTCTGCTTTTATCTTTTCGTATACTTCGATTGGTAATATCTCCTCTCCGGTTATCCCCAATAACATCAGTCCTAAACCATCATTACCTTCAGGTAAATCACCCTGGTACTTTGGTCTTGTAAGCCCTTGTTTATCATATTTTAAAGACAGCTTTTCTTCAACAATCAATTCAAGGTTATTCGAACGAATGTATTTCTCGCAATTCTGGTCAATTGCTGCATTCATGAAGAAGGCCAAGAGCATGGGAGCCGGCCCATTGATGGTCATGCTGACCGAAGTCTTAGGATCACTTAAGTCGAAACCCGAGTACAATTTCTTCGCGTCATCCAAACAGCAGATACTTACACCGCTGTTTCCCACCTTTCCATAAATATCCGGTCTGAGATCTGGGTCATTTCCATATAGAGTAACACTATCGAACGCTGTAGACAAGCGCTTAGCAGGCATGCCCAAGCTAACATAGTGGAAGCGGCGATTGGTGCGTTCCGGGCCACCTTCGCCGGCAAACATGCGGGTTGGATCTTCACCTTCGCGCTTGAAAGGATATAAGCCCGACGTATAGGGGAACTCGCCCGGAACATTTTCTTGCAAAACCCATCTCACAATATCACCCCAGCTGCGGTAGGAGGGAGTCACTACCTTGGGAATCATGTTATGGGAAAGACTTTCCGTATGCGTTTGGATAACAATCTTCTTATCGCGCACCTGAAAGCTGTATTCTGCATTTTTATAGAGCGCTCGCTTTGCCTCCCATCCTTGAATCACCTCCCAGTTGTGTGGATCGAGGTCTAGTTTGATTCTGTCGAAAGTGGCTTTCAAGTGCTGGGTTGCAAGCTCCGAATCTCCATTGATAGTGCCTTGTTCCAATTCGCTAATGGCTCCTTGAAGTCGATATAGTTTGTCGGCAATAGACGCCTGTTGTTCTACCCAGTTGTCATAGTTGCGATTGTTCTCGCTGATTTCACTTAAATAGCGTGTGCGGTGAGGAGGAATGATGTAAATCTTCTCACTCATTTCATCCGTAATCGTGAAGGAAGAGGCGAGGGGAGCTCCTGTTTTTTCCACCAATGTAGAAATGAGCTTCACATACAATCGGTTGGTGCCGGGGTCGTTGAATTGAGAGGCAATGGTGCCAACAACCGGCAAACTCTCATCGTCTGCGTCCCATAAATTGTGATTACGTCTGTATTGCTTTTTCACATCACGCAACGCATCCAATGCTCCGCGCTTATCGAATTTGTTGATGGCAACCACATCGGCAAAATCAAGCATGTCGATTTTCTCTAGCTGTGTTGCCGCACCAAACTCCGGAGTCATGATGTAGAGTGCTACATCGCTGTGATCCATGATTTCCGTGTCGCTTTGGCCGATTCCCGATGTTTCCAAAATGATGAGGTCGAACCCAGCAACTTTCAGAATGGATACAGCTTCCGAAACGTGTTTACTGAGCGCTAGGTTACTTTGACGTGTTGCCAGGGAGCGCATGTAGACCCGCGGATTGCGAATGGAGTTCATTCGAATGCGGTCGCCTAGTAATGCTCCACCTGTTTTGCGTTTGGATGGATCGACCGATATAATTCCGATGTTTTTGTCGGGGAAATCGAGTAAGAAGCGACGCACTAGCTCGTCGACCATCGAGGACTTACCGGCTCCGCCTGTGCCGGTTATGCCTAATACAGGCGTATTGCATTCTTTCGCCTTTGCACTGATTATTTCGATGTCTTTGGCGTGCTTATCCGGATAGTTTTCAGCGGCGGAAATCCATTGTGCAATTACGGTATGGTTGCCGACACTCAATTTTTCTGCTGAATGTTTCAGTTCTAAACCGGTCGGCAAATCACACTTTTGCACCAAATCGTTAATCATTCCCTGCAATCCCATCGCACGACCATCATCAGGATGATAAATGCGCGTTATGCCATATGCATGCAACTCTTCAATTTCTGATGGTAGGATGGTTCCTCCGCCGCCACCGAAAATGCGTATGTGCGAAGCTCCTTTCTGAGCAAGCAAGTCTTTCATGTACTTGAAATACTCGTTGTGACCACCTTGATATGACGTCATGGCTATGGCTTGCGCATCTTCCTGAATGGCACAATCCACGACTTCTTCCACACTTCTATCGTGGCCAAGGTGAATGACTTCGCAACCTGTGCTCTGAATGATGCGACGCATGATGTTAATGGCTGCGTCGTGGCCATCAAACAGACTGGCCGCCGTGACTATTCGGATTTTATTGGTTGGAACGTATGGAGCAGGTGTATTCATGATTGTGTATTGAATCAAGTGGCCGCGAATTTATTGGCTCAGCGCTCTACATCCTATAAGAATTTTCTTCAAAAACAGGTCATATTCCATATTGACGCACTCATGTTAAGTTTTCAATGGAATCAAGCCGCAAGCACTGATAAATGCGATATTTGCGCTGTCATTTTTATTCTATCACCATGAAAAGTTTGTTTGACGATGCCGTGTATAAAGAAGTCATCGACCGCTTGTCGAAGTTGAAGGAAAACACGCCACGTCAATGGGGTAAGATGAACGCAACATCCATGGTGAAGCATTGTAATCTGGTGCTTTCGTCATCTCTTGGTCTCGCACCCCGAAAGCGAGCTTTGATGAGCTATCTGTTCCGTAAAATGGCGAAAAAGCAATATGTGTATCGATCGGTTTATAAGAAAAATGGGTACACAGCACCGGGTTTTATAGTGACGAACTCCGACGAGCTTAGCTCAGAAATGACGCGCCTCATTCAAAGTATTGATCAATTCAGGAAAGCAGGTGAAACGACCTACGAGAATCGTCTCCACGCATTTTTCGGAAGACTCACCGCTCAAGAGTGGGGAATGTTGCAATACAACCACCTCAATCATCACCTTACTCAATTCGGTGTTTAATTATGCACGCTCCACTGCGCGACAAATCCAGTGTTATTCCGCATTCAGAACTTATTCTGCGCCCGGAAGGTAGCATCTATCACTTAGGGATTACGGCAGAACACATTGCCAATAAGGTCATCATTGTGGGAGACCCTGAAAGGGTTCCAAAGATTTCAGCACTTTTTGATGAGGTAACTCACACCATCGCAGGACGTGAATTTATTATTCATACCGGTATCTATAAAGGCAAAGCCATAACTGTAATTTCTTCCGGTATTGGCGTTGACAACATCGATATCGTGATGAATGAATTGGATGCAGCCGTAAATGTGGACTATAAAACCCGTTTACCGAAGGAAAGGCATACGAGTTTGGAGATAGTGCGCATTGGAACCAGCGGATGCATGCATGCCGATATTCCAGTCGGAAGTTTCGTTTCCTCTTCCTTTTCTTTTGCGCTCGATGGTGTGCCGAATACCTATGATGCCGTTCATTCCGAGCGAGAACAGTCATTGCGCAATGCCTTATCTGAGAAGTTTACTTGGCTTCGAGAGAATTCCGGATTTTATGTCGCGGAATGCAATCAGGAGTTACATGAGAGAATTGCATTTGATGCGATACATGGAATTACCGCAACAGCCAATGGATTTTATGGTCCTCAGGGACGTTCTGTTCGTTTGAAATCGAACATGGAACACCGAATTGATGAGTACGCTCAATTCCGATTTAACGACTTGCGTATCACCAACTTTGAAATGGAATCGGCAGGAATTTACGCCATGGCTTCCATGCTCGGGCACAAAGCCGTATCTGTGTGTGCCATACTGGTTAACCGAGCAACTAAAGAATTCAACAGCGACTCTTTAAGAAGTGTTGAAACCCTTATCAGG
>JBILCQ010000343.1:0-17133 GCA_044353065.1 Flavobacteriales bacterium
TCCATTGCTAAGGTTCGCTGTTAAAACTTGGTCTTCATTGATGGAGTAGGAGTCGTTGATTACAACAGGAAGATCATTTACGGCGGATACATTCAATGTAAAAGTGGAAGTGGTGCAGAGGTTTTCCGAGTCGCAAGCTTGTATGCTTATGCTTTGGCTGCCGAAATAGTTGGCCGGAGCTATGTATTGATAGCTGCCATTGGCATTGATTGTTAGTCCGGGAATGCTGTTGCCATTAGGAGTTGAAAAAACAAGTGACGTGTTTTCAGGATCGCTGAATGTCGATATGTTGCCATTGGAATTATTGTCTTCTGCAATGTTGATGACAAAGGGTGCTGAACTTGGGGCATCGTTTATTCCGGTAACTTGAATGGATACAGTCGATGTAGCACAATTAACTCCATCACATGCTTGCACGGAGAAGATGTCTTCACCAAAATAATTTGGGTTGGGTGTATAGGTTATTAATCCGGCAGCATTCATCAGAGTTGCTGTGCCGAATGTTGGTTGACCAACGATGGTGTATGCTATTGTAGCACTATCGTCCGTGTCATTCAAGGAAACGTTGAGCTGTGCAGACGAATCTTCATTGACGGTGAGATTGTCGTTTAAAAGTTGCGGAGGGTCGTTGTCTGTATTGTTGACCGTGAGAGAAACAACACCCTGGTCGCATTGCCCGACAATATCGCATGCGGTGTAAGTGAAGCTTATGTTGCCCGTAAAGTTTGGCGGCGGTGAGTAGGTATAACTTCCATTGGAGAAGAGTTGCAGTGTGCCCGAAGAAGGAGCCGTTGTCAGTTGAAAGGTGATTGCATCGTTTTCGGGATCTGCTACCAGTGTGTTGAGAGCTCCTACGAATGTTGCGTCTTCGTTAAGTGATGTAATGGTTTGATCTGAGGCTATCGGATTGCCATTTGGTCCAACGACTGTAAGATACACGTATGTGAGTTCGTACAAGCCACAATGATCGAGGACATAGTATTGAAATGAATCTGTGCCAATAAAGCCTGTGTTGGGTGTATAGGTAAAGGTTCCATTCACAGCGAATGAGTTCACTATACCATTGGTGGGATTCGTAAACTTATACCATTGCAGGGCTGTTGAGATGGGGTCGGTAATGGAATCGGGATCGCCATCGTTTGCTATAACGCTGGCAGTTCTGGGGGTATTTAATTCGACTGAGAAGTAATCGGGTCCTGCGAATGGATTGTTGTTTTTGAATATCACGTAAAGCAATACGCCGGCAACGTCGCATTGGCCATTCACACATACCTGGTAATAGATACTGTCGGGAAAACCGAATTCATTTAGGGGAGGTGTGTACTCAAAGTTTCCACCTGTAGTAAAGTTGAATGTGCCGTAGGTTGGGCCTTCAATAAGTGTGTACACGGCTGTTTGTCCGGCTGGCAGAATGTCGTTGTCTGCCACGTTCCCGATTCCTACTTCATTTTCGAAAATCAAATAATCATCGTCGAACGCATTGACCTGAGATAACAAAGGAAACGTCGAAAGGAGAAAACTAGTAAAAAATGCGATGATAGATATCCGAATCATGCTCTCCGGTTTTTAATTTCAGTTTGTACCATTTTAAAACTGCAGAACAAAGTGTCCAATGAAATCTCTACCAAAAATGATGAAGTGTCAGATGGATGTCTTTCAATTCACGAGGCAATTTTTAGTTGAGCAGTTTAAAGCATTACGAAAATAGCGTGAAAAGGTCTAAACGCCAAATTGATGGTTTGTAATGTGCTGATTTAAATCAACGAAAAAGGGCCGCTGAAGCGGCCCTTTAAAATGTACTATCTGCTTAGAGTGATAGAATCTTGAATTCTGTGCGTCGGTTTTCTTCGTGTTGCTTTTCGTCGCATTTCACGCCATTCTTGCACTTGTTGAGGAGATCTTTCTCGCCATATCCTTTCGCAACGATTCTCTTGCTTTCAATGCCTTTGCCTATGATGTAAAGTGCGGCGCTGTTAGCACGATCATCGGATAGCTTTAGGTTGAAGTTGTCATTCCCGCGAGAGTCGGTATGCGAGCGAAGTTCGATGCGCATGTTGGGATACTTATTCAGAATTGCTACGATTTTGTCGAGTTCCATAGCCGCATCAGGACGGATATCGAATTTTTTATAGTCGTAATAGATGTTTTCAATTTCAATGACATCGTTTTTGCAAAGCAATGGGATGTCCATTGTTATGGTCTTGGTTCCAACGATGTTTTTTGTGTTGAAGGGCTCAATGGGTTCCCCGCAATCTGTCTTTTTAGTTCTGATTTCGTAATCGCAATTGATATCGAGTTTTTCGAAACGATACTTGCCATCTGCATCAGTGGTTGCAGTCTTCGTCTCGCCCGACTTTTTGTTTATCAGTGAAACGGTCAGTCCTGAAGCTCCCTTCTTGTCATCGGCGTTGAATACCCTACCTTCAACGTGAGCTACGCTATCCGGTATCCGTTGCATCTTCACGGTTTCAGATATGTTTCCTATGCTGCTTGCAAGTTTAGATGATGCAAGGGAAATTTTGTTTTCGTTGAACTTGTCACGCTGACAAACGAATTCATAATTGGCGTTGGCATTAAGACAGCGGGAAACACTTCCTGTTTCATCCGTTAGCACACTTCCTATTTCAGTACCATTTTCCATGATTTTTACTACCGCTCCAACAACGGGTTTTCCGGTCTCGTCATCGACAACGGAAATCGTGGCATTCACACAAAGCTTTTCAATGGAATAGATATCATCATCGATACCTTGGTGATTTTTATTACTGCTGAAGTAGCCTTTTTTCGTTGTGTTATTGAATGTAAAACCGAAGTCATCGCCACCGGAGTTGATGTCAGATCCAAGATTCATAGGTGTTAGGCTAGTCGATGACTGCAATTCACTCATGTAAACATCAAGTCCACCAAGTCCTGGCCATCCATTCGAAGAGAAGTATAGGATATTGCTTTCACCAATGAAGGGAAACACTTCATCTCCAATCGAATTGATTTTATTTCCCAGGTTGGTTGGGCTGCTCCAATTGGATCCATCCCAATTGGATTGCCAGATGTCAAGTCCTCCAACGCTGCCGGGCATATCCGAAGCGAAATACAGGGTTTTGCCATCGGCAGAGATAGTTGGGTGCATGCAAGAATAGTCTTGGCTGTTAAAGGGCATTGGAACTTCAAGGCCCCATCCTTTTTCGCTGAGGGCTGATGTGAATAGTTGGAGTCGGACTATACCCTTACCATCCTTGGCGGCTTTTCCATTGATCTTGTTTGTTCTGGTAATGACCATCAATTTCCCATCGGAGTTGAAGGCAACCGGTCCTGCATGATAGCTATTGGCCAACGAAGTTTTAAACGGCACGGCTTCCTCAAACGAAAGATCAGATCCTTTCGCGAAATAGGGTTGATAGAATGAACGATTGGTGGAGCTGCTAACCATTTTCTTCCAGCCCAACGTAGCTCTATCACTTATGAAAACAATCCCTTCGGCGAAAGGGGTAGGGCAGATGTCAGATGAGGAGCCGTTGATGTTGACGCTTTTAACGTTGTACGATCCTTTCTTTTGCAGGTAATCGTCCAAGTCGCTTGTACATTCTTTTAGCATAGCGATTCGAGAGTCAGACGGATACTTTGACGTGAATTGCGAGATCTCTGAGTTCGCCTCTACGTAGTGCTGATTTTGAATCAGGCTAAGTATGTAGAAATAGTGATCATTCGCATTGGATGTGCTTCCACTTATCGCCTTTTTATATGCTTTTTCCGCTTTTGCCGAATATCCAAGTCGACGATAGCAGTCAGCTAGTTTTGACCAGGCCGATGTGTTGGTGCTATCTTTTTTAAGACCATTCTCATAATAGGGTATGGCCTTAATGTAAGCCGTTTTCTCGTAGGCCTTATCACCATTTTTGATTTGAGCCTGCGTAGTGCTCGATACAACTACTCCGATAAGTGTTATGAGGAGAAATTTTCCGTATTTCATGTGTGCAAGGTTTAGAAGTAGCGAGGTGATACCATTTTATCTTTTGAGAAATTCAAGTCGTACCCAATCATGATTTCATGCGAGCCGGTGTTGTAGTCTTGAAGCATAGATAGTGTGTAGTCGTAGCTATAACCAACTCGTAGTTGCTTATTGATGAATGCTCCCAGCATGACGTTCACAGCATCGCCTGTTCTGTATCCAAGCCCTGCCCATATCATGTCGTTGAACAACACATTTGCATTCAAATCGAGCTGGGCTGGCGCTCCTTTCACTACTTTCATCATGGCGTTAGGTCTAACCTTAATGAGATTGTTCACGGAGATGACACCTCCACCTGTGAGATAGTAGTGGAAGTACCCAACATTGAGAGAGTTCTGAACTTCAGTGCTTCCTGTCGATACATCTACACGGTTGTAAATCATTCGGGGAATGGATATACCACCGTACCATTTGTCCGTGCTGTAATGCATGCCGAATCCGAGGTTAGGTGCCGTCTTCTTTCCACTGCTCACCATGAATTGCTGGTCGTTTTGAAGGTTCAGTTGGGCCAGGTTTTCGCTCAAACTCACTAAACCCAATTGCAGTCCATACGAAATCGTCGCATTGTCTAAGCGCAGTTTATAGGCGGCATTGGCACTGAAGGAAGTGCGCTGCGAAACACCAATCTTTTCATTGATGAAATTGATGCCTGCACCGAGTTTGCCGTCCAAGATGGGAGAGTGAACGCTCCCTGTCAACGTTGTAGGAGCGCCGTCTAGACCTACCCATTGCTGGCGGTAGAGCATCGTTCCCGATAAGCATTCTCTGGAGCCGGCATAACCCGGGTTAATGATGGCTTCATTAAACATGTATTGCGTAAAGTGAGGATCGAATTGACCTTTACTTACAAAACAGGTAGCCATGCTTAAGATGAGCAACAAGCTTTTTTGGAAGTTCATGATTGTTTTCATTTTACTTTCTGTTTTATACATGTTTATTAATTGTTCGCGTATTTAATCACAATGAATCCGGAGAGATTTTCAGGTGCTTTCGTGGCGTCGAGTTTCGACTGTCCGGTTTCCAGCACATAGAAGTAGGTTCCTTCCGGTACTTTAGAGTTACCCATAGCACCGCTATCGTCGGCATTACCGTTCCACTCTGAATCACTGCTGTAACCTGACTTTTCGTAAACCACATTACCCCATCGATTGAATATCACGAGTTTGTTTTGCGGATAGGAATCGATGTTTTCGATATGAAGCGTTTCGTTTACGTTATCTCCATTTGGTGAGAAACCTTGTGATACAGTAATCTCATCATCTTCCATAGGAATTACGGTAATGAATACAGTTGCTTCATAGCAGTTTCCTGCAGCGTCACATACCTGGTAAGTGAATGAGTCTGTACCATTATAATCCGGATTCGGAGTGTAGGTAAAGCTTCCATCTTCTTCCATCACTACAGTTCCATTGTTCGTTCCTGATGTAACGCTGTAGATTAGGTTTTCAGTATTGGTGTCGTTGCTGCTGGCATTGCCAATCAACACTTCATCTTCATTTACATCAAACTCATCATTTGCGGCTATGATTGGTTCAACATTAATGTTCACAACGGCTTGATCTGTTAAGCCATCCCCGTCTGTTACTTCGTAAATGAAGCTATCGGGACCCGAGTAGTTTGTATTCGGCGTGTAGGTGAATGCACCTGCGTTACCAATCAGAGTAACAACACCATTAGTCGCACCGCTAACCAAGGTGTAGATCAATGGTGAAGAATCAACATCCGAGTCATTAACAGATACATCACCTGGAAGTACTACATTCTCGACAGTAGTGTAGTTGTCATCCACTGCAATCGGTGAATCAGTCACCGGCAACACAGTGATAGTTACCGTAACTGTTGCGCAGTTATTGTCGTCGTTGCAGGCCGTGTAGTCAAACGTATCCGTGCCGCTGAAATTAGGATCCGGTGTATAGACAAACGTACCATCAGCATTCATCACTACCGTTCCGTTAGGAGTATCTATAGATCCGGTCGGTGAATATGTAAGAACATCGACGTCGACGTCACTATCGTTCGTGCCAACGTTTCCTGACAGCGGAGTATCCTCGTTAGTCGTGTATGAGTCGGGCAATACAACAGGGTTTGTTACATCATTTACCGGTATTACAGTAATGGTAACCGTCACCGTTGAACAGTTGCCGTTGTCATCGCAAGCGGTGTAATCGAACGTGTCGACTCCGTTAAAATTGGTGTTAGGCAAGTAGGTGAAGGTACCATCGGTATTCATCGTAACTGTACCATTCGCTGTATTGAATGTGCCGGTTGGTGAATAGGTGAGGACATCGCCATCTGCGTCAGTATCATTTTCGCTTACATCTCCACTTAGAAGATCATCTTCCAGAACTGTAAATGAATCAGGAACTACAGTTGGTATTGTATTAAGATCCTGAACGTTTATAAATACTGTCGCAGTGTCGCATATTTCCGAGTCGCAGACCTCGTATATGAAGAAGTCAGCACCGATATATCCGGTATTCGGTATATAGGTAAAGGTTCCATCTGCATTCAACACCAACGATCCATTATTGGTTGAATCGATTAGAGTGTATGTAAGAATGTCGCCGTCAATATCCACGTCATTTGTAGAAACATCGTTGTCGAGTGTGTCGTTCTGGTTGATGTCGTAGAAGTCGTCTTCGGCAATCAAACCATCATTGATTGGTGCGACGTTGATAGTAACTATTGCTGTATCGCAAGTATCGTTATCACATGCAACATACGAGAAGCTATCCAATCCATTGTAGTTTGTATTTGGCGTGTAGGTAAAGGAACCATCTGCGTTGAATGTGAGAGTTCCATTTGTAACACCGCTGAATAGTGTGAATGTCAATGGATCATTTTCCACATCAGAGTCATTCGTCGCCACTGTATTGGACACAACATCATCTTCCTCAGCTGCGATGAAGTCATCTACGGCTATCGGAGCATCATTTACCGGAAGAATAGTGATAACTACGTCAGCATAATCGCATACACCCAGCGTATCACAAACCGAGTAGCTGAAGGTATCAGTTCCCGAGTAATCGGCGTTTGGTGTATACGTGAAGCTTCCATCACTGTTGAATACCAGAGTACCATTTGATACATCTGTTGTTATTTCGAAAATCAAGGAGTCGCTATCGACATCTGTATCATTCAACCCAACATCGCCATTGAGAATGTTGTCTTCCTCAACTTCGAAGCTATCATCAACAGCGATTGGGCCTTCATTGGATATTACAACTGTTATGAATACTGTTGCAGTATCACACAAGCCGGTTCCATCGCACACGCTGTAGGTGAATTGATCAGGGCCAACGTAATCTACGTTCGGGGTGTAAGTGTATGTTCCATCCGAGTTCAGAACTACGCTTCCGTTTGTGGTGTTGTCAACGATAGTATAAGTGAGGATATCGCCATCTGCTTCTGAGTCGTTGAACGAAGCATCACCGTTGAACACTTCATTGATGTTTACGTTTGCGAAATCATCCACTGCAATTGGAGGATCGTTGACTGGGTATACGTTGATAGTTATTGTGCCCAAGTCACATACACCGAATGGATCGCAAGCGGAGTAGGTTATAACCACGGTTCCAATGAAGTTGAAGTTTGGAGTGAATGTGAATGTGCCATCGTTATTCATCGTGAATACGCCATCCACAGTATTGGAAGTTACTGTGAAGACTAGCGCATCTCCATCAGGATCTGTTGCATTGGCTGTTCCATTGAGAGTCGTGTTTTCATTGATGTCATAGGTTGCGTCTTCAGCAACAGGAGGATTGCTTGGAAGAACAACGTTTATGTAAACCGTTGCTTCATCACAGAATCCTTGGTTGTTACATAGGAAATAGGTCAATGAGTCAACACCGGTGAAGTTTGTGTTCGGGGTATAGATAAGATTGCCATTCAGGTCAATGAGTGCAGTGCCGTGAAGCGGTAATGTGCCTACAACCGTGAATAGGGTGATGTTTTCGGGGTTCACATCGTTCGACACCAAGTTTGAGTTTAATACGGTGTTGATCGGGGTTGTGAGGAAATCATCTATGGCAGTATGCGGATCGACTACCGGTGTGACAGTAATGTTAACCACCGCTTCATCACAATCTCCGAGATCATCGCACACGCTATACGTGAATGAATCGCTACCTGAGAATTCAGGGTTAGGTGTATAGGTGAATGTTCCATCCGCATTGAAGCTCAGCGTTCCATTTGCTGGTCCAGCTACAACCGTGAATGTAAGAGGATCGCCATCGAGATCGCTGTCGTTCGTGCTGACGTTACCATTCAACACAACGTCTTCGTTCGTAGTGAAGTTATCGTCGGTAGCAACCGGTGTTTCATTCGGTATTTCAACGTTGATTATTACTACTGCAGTATCGCATCCATCTTGATCACATAGACTGTATTCGAAGGTGTCAACTCCAAAGTAATCAGTATTGGGAGTGTATGTAAACGTTCCATCGCTGTTAAACGTGAGTGTGCCTTCATTTACATCTGTGAGAAGCGCAAAGGTTATTGAGTTTCCGTCCGGCTCATTGTCATTCGTAGCTACGCTTCCATTGAGTGTCGTATTCTGATCGATTTCGAATGCATCATCATTCGCTACAGGTAAATCAGCTATCGGATTAACTGTAATTGTAACGGTTGCTTCATCACATGTTGGTGTTGGGTCGCAAGCATTATAGGTGAATGAGTCCGTACCATTAAAGTTAGCATTTGGTGTGTAAACAAAGGTGCCGTTGCTGTTGAAAGTTACTGTACCATTAGACGGTTGGCTCACGATAGTGAATGTCAAAGCACTTCCATCGGGCTCGGTATCATTAAGACCGACATTTCCATTCAATGCGACATCTTCATCCGTCGTATAGGCATCGTCCAGCGCTACAGGAGGTGCAGAAGCTATGACGTTGATTGTAACCAGTGCATTGTCGCACAACGCGCCACCACATACATTATAGCTAAATGTTACGGTTCCAATGAAACCGTTGGCTGGTGTATAGGTGAAGCTGCCGTTGTTGGTCAAAGTCAACGTTCCACTGCTAGCACCTGAAGTAACGGTGAATACCAGTGTGACTTGATCGGTGTTTACATCGTTTGTGCCGACGTTTCCGGTAAGCACATTATTAACTACTACGGTGTACGCATCATCGACGGCCAATGGAGCGTCGGGAGTGTTACTCACAAAGATTGTCAGTAAGTGAGTAGTGCAAACTGAACCTTCGCACACTTGGTAGACTATTTCCTCTGTGCCGAAGAAGTTAAGACCTGGTGTGTAAGTAAATGAACCATTCGGAGCCATGGTAATCGTACCATTAGCAGGTGGGGTTGGGATAGAGTATACCCAACCGGTAGTGAGGAACCATGTTTCAGCTACGGTGCCACTTACAGGTGTTCCTTCCGTTGTATTAAAGGTGTCATCCAGGTCGCAAAATACTTCTGCTGTGAATGGTGAAGGGTTACAAGGATTAAGTGGGTCTGTTCCATTGTTAACCTCTGTTCCGTCAAGGATACCATCGTTATCGGTATCCGGATCAGCCGGATCCGTTCCTTCAGTAACTTCTTCATCGTTTGTCAAGCCGTCGTTATCGCAGTCTTCGTCGCCTGCTGTAATGGGGCTACATGGATTCAATGGGTCAGTGCCATTATCAATTTCATCGCCGTCGTTTGTACCATCACCATCTGTATCTGGGTTGGTATTATCGGTGCCCGCATCAGTTTCACCGTCATTGTCGAGTCCGTCATTGTCGCAATCGTTCGTGCCTAAAGCGTTGATGTTCGGATCGCAGGGGTTGAGCGGATCAGTTCCATTATCAACCTCAGTTCCATCATTTACGCCATCACCATCGGTGTCTGGGTTACCTGGGTTAGTTCCTTCTGTTGTTTCTTCATCGCTGGTTAGTCCGTCGTTGTCACAATCGGCACTTGCAACTGCACCTGCGTTAGGATCACAACCATTTTCAGGGTCTGTTCCATTCGCTGTTTCATCGCCGTTGTTAATTCCATCTCCGTCGCAATCGGCAAGAGCATCGGTCAGACAATCTCCCACTTCTACCGTTACTGTAGCGATGTCGCAAACGCCGGTAGCATCACAAATTTCGTATGTAAAGGTGTCGTTGCCTTGGAAGTCTGCAACAGGTGTATACACCACAGTATCGTCTGTTGGGTCGTTCGTTGTGCCACCATCATTGACTTCAGCGAAACCATTACCTTGACTTACGATGCTAATGCTCGTTGAGGATGGTCCGTTTGTTCCGAAGCTGTCATTGTCCAGAACCGAAATGGTTACCGGAGTATTGAGTGGAGTAGAGGCATTGTCATTTTCTGCTACAGGTCCTGCGCATCCATTATTGTTGGGGTCGCAAGGATCCAATGGGTCAGTACCCGCTGATACTTCATCGCCATCGAGGAATCCATCGCCATCGGTATCAGGGTTGGTGTTATCTGTTCCTGCGGCAATCTCTCCGGCGTTGTCAAGATTATCCAAGTCGCAGTCATTCGTTGGTAGAGCATTTACATCCGGATCACATGCGTCCAATGGATTCGAGGCAAGATCGATTTCTGCTCCATCGTTGATACCATCGTCGTCTGTGTCGGCGTCAGCAGGATCAGTACCGAAGACAATTTCGTCGGTGTTATTTAATCCATCATTGTCACAGTCGTCAGTGCCAACAGCACCCGCATCGGGTGAGCATGAGTTGAGCGGATCGCTTCCATTCAGTACTTCATCACCGTCGATGAATCCGTCGTTATCCGTATCAGGATTGTTGTTGTCGGTGCCGGCCAATTCTTCACCGGCGTTATCCAAGTTGTCGCCATCACAATCTGCTAGCGGATTTGCGCTGATGTTAGGGTCGCATGGATCAACCGGGTTTGTACCGTTATCTACTTCGTCTCCGTCATTAATTCCATCGTTATCGGTATCCGGATTTGACGGGTCAGTTCCGTTGAGATTTTCCTCATCGTTTGTAAGACCATCGTTGTCGCAATCGGCTGAGCCAAGACCGGTGCTCACAGGGTCACAAGCATTAAGTGGATCTGTTCCGTTGGTTACTTCTGTTCCGTCCAACAGACCATCGCCGTCTGTATCCGGGTTTGTATTGTCGGTGCCTGCCAGTTCTTCACCTGCATTGTCTAAGCCGTCGCTATCGCAGTCATTGGTGGGCAAAGCGGTTGGGTTTGGATCACATGGGTCGACCGGATTGCTTGCTCCATTTACTTCATTACCGTCAGTAATTCCATCGCCATCTGTATCCGGATTGGTAGGATCCGTGCCATTGAAAGTCTCTCCGTCATTATCAAGTCCATCTTCATCGCAGTCATTCGTTCCCACTGCTGTGAAGCTTGGTGAACAAGAGTCGAGTGGATCGCTTCCGTTCAGAACTTCATCGCCATCAATAAATCCATCGTTATCTGTATCCGGATTGGTGTTGTCTGTTCCAGCAAGTTCTTCACCCGCATTGTCGAGGTTGTCACCATCACAGTCGGCAGTTGGACTTCCATTGAAGTCCGGATCGCAAGGGTCGAGAGGATTTGTTCCGAAATCAACTTCTTCTCCGTCGATTAATCCGTCATTGTCGGTATCGGCATCATTGGGGTCTGTACCAATGTTCGCTTCTTCGTCGTTGGTAAGACCGTCAACATCACAGTCATCGCTGCCAAGACCTGAACTCACAGGGTCGCAGAAGTTGAGTGGGTTAGTTCCATTATCAACCTCAGTTCCATCATCAATGCCGTCACCATCGGTATCGGGATTGGTAGGGTCTGTTCCTAAATCTGTTTCTTCGTCGGTTGTCAATCCGTCATTGTCACAATCAGCAGTTCCTGATGCTGCTGCAGGATTCGGATCACATGAATCCGTTGGGTTACTTCCGTTGTTGACTTCATCACCGTCGTTTACACCATCACCATCGGTATCCGGATTGTTGCTGTCGGTGCCTGTAGTTACTTCTTCGTCATTGGTCAATCCGTCATTATCGCAATCGGCAGTACCGAGTGCGCTCGGGTTTGGATCACATGGGTTCAAAGGATCTGTACCATTTGTTACTTCAGTTCCGTCGTTGATTGCATCACCATCTGTATCAGGGTTAGTGTTGTCTGTTCCGGCAAGTTCTTCACCCGCATTATCAAGTCCGTCACTGTCACAGTCGTTTGTTGTAAGAGAGTTGATATTCGGGTCGCAGGCGTCGGGTGGATTGCTTGCGGCGTCAACATCGGCACCATCGTTAATTCCATCACCATCGGTGTCCGGATTTGTCGGATCTGTGCCATTGAATGTTTCTTCATCGTTATCCAAACCATCGCTGTCACAATCAGATGTTCCCAGCGCGGTTGGTGAAGGTGAACAAGCATTAAGTGGATCGCTTCCGCCCAATACTTCATCACCATCAATAAATCCATCGCCATCGGTATCGGGGTTCGTGTTGTCGGTGCCGGCCAGAGCTTCACCATCATTGTCGAGGTTATCACCATCGCAATCAGCTGGTCCAACCGCTCCTGCATTTGGATCGCAAGGATCTAGAGGAAGAGTTCCGTTGTCGACTTCAGTGCCGTCGTTGATTCCGTCACCATCGGTATCAGGATTTGTGTTGTCAGTTCCTGCAGTAACTTCTTCATCATTTGTCAAACCATCATTATCGCAATCGGCTGTTCCCAGCGTACTGAAGTTCGGATCACATGGGTTGAGCGGGTCAGAGCCGTTGAGTACTTCATTGCCATCAATAAGTCCATCACCATCTGTGTCGGGGTTTGTATTGTCAGTACCTGCCAGTATTTCTGCTGAGTTATCCAAACCATCATTATCACAGTCATTGGTTGGAAGTGAGTTTACATTGGGGTCGCAAGCTTCCGTTGGGTTGCTGGCATTGTTGACCTCGGTGCCATCATCAATTCCGTCACCATCAGTATCCGGATTTGTTGGGTCTGTGCCATTGAAGGTTTCTTCATCGTTTGTCAAACCATCATTATCACAATCAGAAGTTCCCAATGCAGTTGGAGAAGGTGAGCAAGCATCGAGTGGATCACTTCCGGCAGTCACTTCATCGCCATCAATGAATCCGTCGCCGTCTGTATCCGGGTTGGTGTTGTCTGTGCCTGCGAGTACTTCACCATTGTTGTCAAGGTTATCACCATCGCAATCGGCAGTTCCTACTGCACCGGCATTTGGATCACAAGGGTCGAGTGGAAGTGAGCCATTATCTACTTCAGTTCCATCATTGATTCCGTCACCATCGGTATCAGGGTTCGTATTATCGGTTCCTGCGGTAATCTCTTCGTCGTTAGTCAAACCATCGGCATCACAATCATTGCTGCCGAGGGCGTTTGGATTTGGGTCACAAGGGTTGAGTGGATCAGTAGCATTAGTTACTTCTGTTCCGTCGATGATGCCATCACCATCAGAATCGGGGTTGGTGTTGTCTGTTCCGGCCAGAGTTTCACCTGCATTGTCCAATCCGTCGTTGTCACAGTCGTTGCTTGCGAGAGCGTTGACGTTAGGATCGCATGCATTTATCGGATCGCTGGCAGCATCAACCTCTGCACCATCGTTGATTCCGTCACCGTCTGTATCAGGGTTCGTGTTATCGGTTCCTGCGGTAATCTCTTCGTCATTAGTCAAACCATCGGCATCACAATCATTGCTACCGAGGGCGTTTGGATTTGGGTCACAAGGGTTGAGCGGATCAGTGCCCGCCGAATTTTCATCGTTATCTGTAATTCCGTCACCATCGCTATCCGTGGTTGAGTCGGTTACAGTGATTGCAACCTCCGCTGTGTCGCACAGAAGTGCATCGCAAACTTCATAAAGGAATGAATCTGCACCGCTGAAACCTGGATTGGCCGTATAGCTATATGTACCGTCGGGGTTTAACGACAGTATTCCGTTTGCACTTGTCGTTACTACATTGAAGTTTAGTAAATCCCCATCTACATCGGTTGCAAGTAATTGCAACGAGCCATTGTAGGTTGATAGATTATCAATACTGAATGAATCGCCATTCGCAACAGGAGCATCGTTAACAGCATTGATGGTTAGAATGATAACAGCTGTGTCGCAGTTGGAGTTATCGTCGCACACGATATAACTTCCACTATCTGATCCGAAGAAGTTGGAATTGGGCACATACGTAAATGAGCCGTCACCATTCAATGTGATAGTTCCGTTTGAAGCATTCGACAATAAGGTGGTCGATAACACATCACCATCGGCATCGTTGTCATTGTCGAGCACGTTACCGGTTATCGTTGTGTCTTCATCTCCCGTATAGTTGTCGTCTGAAGCAATTGGGCTTGTAGAAAGCGGCGATACCGTAATAGAAACAGTTGCTTCATTGGAAACTCCGCCGTCGTTGTCGTTCACAGTATAGGATATAGTGTCAATACCGGTGAAACCAAATGCCGGTGTATAGCCTAAGTCACCGGTGGCTGTATCTACAATCCATTCACCGGTTGCCGTTACTAATGTTGTTTGTTGACCTGGAGTAGCCGGGTCGATATCGATTGTGCTGATATCAATCGTGCCATCCGAATCGGTATCATTCGATGTGATGTTAGTAATGGTTGTTGCGATCTCAGCTGCGGTTGTTCCACTATCGTCGTTCGCAACAGGTGGCACGTTTGGACAGGTAAACGAGTCGGAAGTGTCTGTATTAAGAATGGTAATCGTTTGATTGGCGAGATCACTCGGCGTTACCGCAATAATGACGGTGGTTGAAACACCATTACGAACCGGGAATTTTACGCGTACGTAAGCAACGCTATCGGGATTTACGCCACCAAAATGGAGCACTGCATTTCCAAATCCACCATAACCTTCACCGGCAGCAACACTGGTTAGATAGGATATAGGGTTTTCATTACAGTCTAGAAGAGTCGCAGTAGCTCCTGAAGCAAGCGCGGTCTGACCAGAGCCAAGATCCCAAAGCGCATTTACTTTGAGGTAGTTGGTGTTGTTTAGGTCGTTTTGCCACAATTGATTTGCAGCATTGTCCATGCTTACATACAAATCGAGGTCACCATCATTGTCGTAGTCAACGAAAGCAACCGCATTGGCATCACCGGCCGGGTTTATTCCGAAGTTGGCAGGTGATGATGGACGCGAGAACTGAAGAGTAGAAGGGTTCTGATTGATAAATAGGAAGCCAGTTGTGAATACGTTGGCTAGGTAAAGGTCAATGTCACCATCATTGTCAATGTCACCGGCTGTAATACCATCGATATTGGCTGAATTGAGATTGACACCCGACGAACTTGATGGCTCTCCTGTGGCCACGAGTGTACCGTTGTCATTGCGCCAAATTTGATTCGTGCCATTATCCGTCCAGAACAAATCAAGATCACTATCGTTGTCGAAGTCGGCCCATAGTACACCGCCTTTGTTTGAATTAACTGCATTTTGATCAAACGCACTCTCTGTGAATGTGCCGTCTCCGTCATTGATAAATACATCACCGGAAGATTGGCGTCGTACACATATATCTACGTATCCGTCGGCATTGATATCAGCAGCTGCAGCATAATCACCCGTTGTGCCTCCTGTGGGCAGGCCTGTGATTGAGTTGTTTACGGCTGTGAATTGGCCGGTGCCATCATTGGAAAGTATATCGACTCCAAAACCATGGTCGTCTACAATCAAATCAATATCTCCGTCATTATCATAGTCAACTAGAAGAATACCTTCTGCATTGATACCGCCACTGATGGAGGTAATTGCCTGATTAGGGCTTTGTGTAACGGTTCCGAATGAATACGCAGGAGTTGAAGAAGGCCCTTGGTTAAGCCAAATCTCAATGCGGTTAAAGGTATTTACGATAAAATCGGTGTAACCATCGTTGTTGAAGTCACCCGCAACGGCCGAGCGTTCTTTCACTGTAGCACTCAGGCTGGCAGCATTTGTCGACGTTACATCGGTAAAAGATGTTCCTGCGTTCGAGAAAAACAGTCGACTTCCCGCAGAGGGGTTTTCGGTGTTCACCACAAGATCGAGGTATCCGTCTTGGTTGAAATCGGCCCAACATGCCCCGGCATCTTTAGCTCCGGTAGTAGCAAGTCCAACGGACGCTGCAACATTGGTGAACGATTGTGCTTGACCGGCAATTGCGGTTACAATGATGAGCATCCATGCTGCGAATGCGTTGCGCAATAAGGTTTTCATGTAGAAAGACACTTTAATTTCAGAAGTTGGTTTTGGTTTGCATGTTCGTTCGAGAACTTACATACCTTGTCGTCTTCAAATCAAAGTGAATAATGAACCTGCTGCAGGTCTTGAAAATGAATGTTCTAACACCAGTTTGTTTATTGGTGAATAATCCATTTAATTCATTTGTTTTTAAATAGATAGATTAATTTTTGGTTCTACATACGAAATGACATCAAACGAAAAAACAGAGGCACTTTCCATTCAGGATGCTCAGCGCATCGTGCATGAGTGGATCCAATCCGTTGGGGTTCGTTACTTCAACGAATTGACCAACATGGCCATCTTGACGGAAGAAGTGGGTGAGGTCGCTCGAATAATCGCAAGGCGCTATGGTGAGCAGAGCGAAAAACCTTCGGATGCAGAAAAAGTGTTGGCCGATGAATTGGCTGATGTAATGTTTGTGCTGATATGTCTTGCTAACCAAACAGGAGTCGATTTGGAAAAGGCCCTAATCGAAAATCTCAAAAAGAAAACACAGCGCGATCAGAATCGGCATCTTGAAAACCCGAAGCTCAAGAATCAATAGCGCTCGAGTGCAGGATCAATAGCATCGGCCCATCCCAAAATACCCTCGCTAAGCGATAGCACATTATCAAGACCAATCGAGCGCAGGTGCACTACTACGGCTTCGGAACGACGCCCGGATTTGCAGTGTATCACAACAGGTACATCGCGTCTTACTTCACTCAGGCGATTTACAATTTCACCCATTGGAATGTGGTCACCACCGATAGTGCACGTTTCAACTTCATACAGTTCGCGGATGTCGATGAGTTGATGTGCCTTGCCGTTTTTTTTCCATTCGGCGAGTTCTTGCGGTGAGAGAGAATGCATCATTAGTATTTGAATTTTTTCACGGTGTTTTCAGGAAGAAAGTCGAAGAATGTATCTCCGCGGAGTCCAAGTCGCAAACATTCCAATGGGATTACTTCATTTTCGGCAATGTTGCCCA
>JBILCQ010000168.1:0-5180 GCA_044353065.1 Flavobacteriales bacterium
CATCTGCGCGGCGATTTAAAATTCCGCCAAACACTTTCGGATGCAGCGTTTTTACACGTCCACCCAAAATGCTGGGATATCCGGTCAACTCTTCAACGGGAACTACCGTGCCGCCCAGTTTTTCAACAAACTCTTGCGTTCCTCCAGTGCTATAAATGGTGATGTTCAACTCCATCATGCGTTGCACGATGGGTTCGAGTCCGGTTTTATCAAATACGGAAATCAGGGCAGAGGTAATTTTCTTCGACATGTTTAGGTGGAATTTTGCGCCGCGAATGTAGCACTACAATTCCACCTTATACGAAAGCAAAAAAACGAAATCGAGATGCTGCGGCGAATCGGTCATGTCGCGTTGTATGAGATAACCCAATGCGGCACTTTGCTTCTTGCTGATTTTGCGCGCCACTTGGGCTGTCCAGCGCCAATTCGTCCATGCCAATTCCTGGTAAGCGGAAACGGAGTTAAATGTTTCGTAAGAAGTTGATAGATCCGTCCTTTTCAATCCGCCATATTTCACGGTAACTCGGTTGCGCCAGGTGGTGTTGAAATCGACATCAGCATCGCTCCAAGCTGCATTGATGGCGAATTGAACACGAGATTGATAGTGCAGCGTCCAATCATCCCACTTTTGCTTTAATCCTAAGCCATATTGCATGCGATGCCTTCCGTCCACCTGTACGCCGTCATTTCGCAAACCACCTCGATAGGCCGCAGACAACGAAAAGTGTTTATTGTATTTGTATTCCAATGAGGCGTCAGCAAAAAGGCGTGACCAGCGGGTGAGATTTTCATCTAAACGAATCTCAGGACTTACGCTCAAATCGAATCG
The DNA here is from genome assembly GCA_044353065.1 of Flavobacteriales bacterium. Classification (GTDB taxonomy): domain Bacteria; phylum Bacteroidota; class Bacteroidia; order Flavobacteriales_D; family Sanyastnellaceae; genus JAIBBG01. The sequence continues at coordinate 830 of JBILCQ010000168.1, forward strand.
CTCACCGAGTTCACGACTGAAGCCCGCATCTACCCATAAGCCGGCATCCTTGGTTTGAGCTAAGATTTGCGGGGAACACAACACGAATGAAGCGGCTAGCCTAATCCACAAGCGCATCATAAATTGTCATTTCTTCAAGTGTAATCCTTTGTTTATCGTCTGTTATCTCTGCTTCTCTCAGCACCGTCATCTTTCCACCGTCCCATGATGAGGGAGCGATAGTATCTTTTGAAATGACATATACTTTATACTTACCGGGGCGTAAATAAAGAAACTCGAACTCACCATTGTAATTGGTTTGAACTCGATCATCCGGCGACACATGATTACCATAGACAATATAAACGTCTTCATCAACAGCGGGAAAAGTTCCCACGATTGGTGTCGAATTCTCAAGTACGCCTCTCAATTCAAGATTGACCTTTCCTCTAATAGACGAGTTCCCTCCGTCGCCCGCTTCTTTTTTACACGAAACGATCGTCAATATCGAAGCGAAAACCCAAATGATTGTTTGCAGTTTCATAGAGCTTAGTTATTGAATCCGGAAGAGAAAGTTTCATCGATATGTCCGTCTTGCTGGTCTTCGTAGAAATAAATCTTCACCATCACGGTATCGCGCAAAAAGTCGATTTTGCCAATCTCAACACGGTTTATTTTGATGCCTGTGCGTTCTTCAAGATCCGCTACAAGTTCGGCACGACGACCCTTTTGGATGAGAGTTATTTTCTCATACACCACCAGTTTTTGCGATTCGTGGCGCAACAACCAAACATGCTCGAGCCCATAGGTAAGCGCAAGTATGGCGACGTTTGCAAAAACCAACTCAACAACCGATATCTTTTTATTGATAAGCGCATTCATCACCGACATACCAATTACGATGAAGAGGTAGGTCATTTCCTTAATGGGAATAGCATCGGTTCGATAACGAATTATGCCAAAAACAGCGAACAATCCCAGAGCAAATCCCATTTCAAGCTTCACACTCTCGAGCAGGAAACACATGGTGAAAATCGAAATACTGAACAAGAAATACGTGAATAGAAAATCCTTTCGCTTGGCAATGGGATAGTAAATCAAACGCACCAAGACGAACACAAACAGCAGGTGCATCATCATGCGAATAACCAATCCCAATAAGTCTTCACCATTAAAAAACTTCAACCCACCGAGCGGTTTGAATTTCTCGGGTTCATCAATGACCGCAGGCACAGCGTCTTGCACTTGTAAAAAAAGGTGAGTCCAATCAAGCAACATATGACAATTTGATTTTTTCGATTTTCAATAATTTCTGTTTGAAGTTGTTCGACTTCATTTCGGGGTAAAGCAATGCAACACCCAGGCAGTACTTGCTCATCGATTCGGGTCGAACGAGCTGATGCTTCAACTGCCTCAACACTTCCGATACGCCGCTATTCTCGTCGCGCTTTACTTCAATGATGACCAATTCAGGAATTCCCGCTCTTCGGTCGCCCATGTCAAAAGTAATGTCGGTGTCGATTGTGAGGCGCTCTCCGGCCACGGTATCGACCAATGTAATTCGCCCAAACCTGTTCCACAATTTAGGCTCGTAGCTCAAATGGCGCTGCGTTCGTTCATCGATGAAAGCGTTCTCACGATCATTCAATGTATCGCCAATTTCACCAAGCTTAATGCGACTTTTAATGGTTCGCCCCTTGTTCGTTTTCTCTTTGTATTCGAGATATGAAATATGACTTTCTACATACTCGCGTTTCCGAATCTTGAACCGATTGCGCTTACCGCTATGATGCTGACGGTAGCACAGGAAATCGAGAGTATCGAAATAGAGCGTCTTATAGCGGTTAATTCGCATACCCTCCACCTCCAACACACGATAATTCACGTCGAGGCTGAGAAGCAACTGCTCAAGCTGCTCTCTGCCAATCATGAACTTAGTGTCTGTCCGATTCATCAGACGAACACCATCCATCTCTTGGAGAGAGATGGGTTCAAAGCGCATCAAGATGGAATTGAGTTCGGTCATGGTTCGGCGGGGTAGACGCCAATTGTTACTGCAAGTTTAACACAAATGTCCCCCGTGAACAATGCGGGAATACCTGCGGCTATTTTAAGTTGTGATAAACAGCCTGCACATCATCGTCTTCTTCGATCTTTTCGATTAGCTCGAGTATCTCGTCGGTCTGCTCTTCGGTGAGCTCTGCGTAGGAATTCGGAATGCGCTCCAGGCTTGCCTTCTTCACGATGATGTTGCGCTCTTCCAGCGCCTTCTGCATGTTACCGAAATCGGTAAAAGCGGAATAGAGAATAATTTCGGTTTCATCCACCTCCATCGATTCCAAACCGGAATCAATCAACTCGAGCTCGAGTTCTTCAGCATTCGCTACGTTGGCCGGGTCCAGACGAAAAACGCCTTTACGATCGAATACGAAACTCAACGATCCACTCGTTCCCAACGCACCACCGGAGCGATTGAAGTACAGGCGCACGTTGGCCACAGTGCGCGTTGGATTATCGGTTGCGGCCTCAACCAGAATTGGCACACCATAAGGGCCGTAGCCTTCGTACACAATCTCTTCGTAGTTGGAATTGTCCTTGTCGCTGGCGCGCTTAATGGCAGACTCCACACGATCTTTTGGCATATTCAAACCACGAGCGTTATTCATGATTTGACGCAAACGAGGATTGTTGTTTGGGTCGGGACCGCCCGATTTCACTGCCATCACAATGTCCTTACCGATGCGCGTGAAGGCCTTCGCCATCTTATCGTAGCGCGCAAACATCTTATGCTTTCGGGTTTCAAATATGCGTCCCATAGAGTACTGATTTATTTCACCCGCAAAAGAACGCCGTAAATGGCTTTTTTGCAAAAAATAGACACCGCTCATAGGCGGTTCAATTGCTATTTTGCGCTCGCTAAGTTGCCTTCACGAAATGTTTTTAGAAAACACCGATAATCGCGGTCGCCGCCAAGGATGGATTGAAGTCGTTTGCGGCTCTATGTTTTCCGGAAAAACGGAAGAACTGATACGTCGTATGCGCCGTGCTGAGTTCGCCAAAATGAAGGTCGAGATTTTCAAGCCGCGCATCGACAATCGGTATCACGAAGAAAACGTGGTAAGCCACAACCAAACTACTATTCGCAGCACTGTAGTAGATCACTCCTCTCAACTTTTGCTGCTCACAGGCGATGTTGAAGTAATTGGCATTGATGAAGCCCAGTTCTTCGATGACGGGTTACCCGAAGTGTGCAATCAACTTGCGAATCAAGGCATACGCGTAATCATCGCAGGACTCGACATGGACTATATGGGTAGGCCGTTTGGTCCCATGCCCCACTTGCTCGCCATCGCGGAGTTCGTCACAAAAGTGCACGCCATCTGTGTGCAAACCGGAAACCTTGCCAATTACAGCTATCGCCATGTGCCGGGCGATTCCGTTGTACAACTCGGAGAAAAAGAATCATACGTTCCTCTATCACGCATGGCGTTTACACAAGCCATGCAACAGAGGAAACAAGAAGACAAAGAGGAAAACGCATGAGCTTTTCCATTCACGATATCGCCTCAATCACGGAAGGCCGCCTGGCTCAATCGACCGACAACTTGCCGATTGAACGATTGCTCATCGACAGTCGAAAACTGACGCATGCCCGCGACGGACTCTTCTTTGCGATTCGCAGCGAGCGCAACGATGGTCATAAATACATAGCAGACGCCTATCGGGCTGGGGTGCGCAATTTCGTAGTTGAGCATGAGCCACAATCTTCAATCCCCGACGCAAATGTTGTGGTTGTAAAAAGCAGCGTGAAGGCCTTGCAACAAATTGCGGCAGCACACCGCAAACAATTCGACATCCCTGTGGTTGGCATTACCGGATCGAATGGAAAAACCATCGTGAAAGAGTGGCTCAATCAGTTGCTGTGCGACGACTTCAATCTTGTGCGCAGTCCTAAAAGCTACAATTCACAAATTGGTGTTCCTCTTTCAGTTTGGAATATGGAAAGCGTGCACACGCTCGCACTTTTCGAAGCCGGCATTTCCATGCCCGGTGAAATGGATCAGCTGGCGAAAATTATTGCTCCAACGATTGGTATCTTCACCTCGATTGGCTCGGCACATAGCGAAAACTTTTTGAGCAAGCGTCAACTCATTGGTGAAAAGCTCAACCTGTTTGCGCATTGTCCGGTGGTGATTTGTCCCGAAGACGGCGATATCGCAGCGCTCATTCAACCCTGGTTCGCCACGAAAGCAATCTTACGAACGCCAACCGCCGAGCATGCCACTCGCGCAAGCACAGCAACAAGCGCAACCATCGAATTGAAATGGAACGAACTCTTGCTCGAGTTTCAACTTCCCTTTCGAGATAAAGC
>JBILCQ010000014.1:0-17036 GCA_044353065.1 Flavobacteriales bacterium
CTTGTACATGCTACAAGGGAACGCCGACTTTGAAAGCAAGATGGCTGTCACAATTAGTAAGAAAAATCTGATAAAACCGGAAGCAATCATTCGATAAGAATGCGTTTGTTATGAAGTAGTAATTTCATCCAAGATAACACTATGCCGTTTGACTTCCTAGCCAAAAATCGAGGAAAAAAAAGGAGCTTTAAGAAGCCACAGAAAGTTGGATCTTTCCATTGCCCTCATGAAGTCAGAAGGGATTTTTACGCTGGCCTCCTTCGACCGATCGCATATTACCAACCAGATTGCGAGAGCGGATTTGGTTTAAGCGACAAGAATGACGTTCACGCTGGATTGCTTTAAAACGAATTATATGATTAATCCAACAATCCATTGTAACGACCTGTGTCTATTTCTTTCTAAACAACAAATAGTCAGTTGTCTGTAATTCGATTAATTGATAATCCTGATTTACCGTTTCCGCATAATCATTTTTTTGAATCAACAAATACTCTCGTTCTCCTTGATTACTGGAATCTAAACTAACATTTTTATACCGTGCAAAATAGCCATGCAAACTCCATTCTTCCCGCATATTGGGATAAACGTTTATCACATCACCCTCTGATAAAGCCGGAATAATTTTTTTTATATCGGTTAATTTATTGAAGTCACGTCCAATATGATTCGAGAAATAAACAGATAGAATAATTCCAATGGAAAAGAAACCAACTGCAAGACACTTAAAGAAAAGAAAACCTCTTGATTGGTAATTGATGGTGCCATTCAAATAATCAATCAAAGGCCTTATTAAAACACTCAACCCTATCGCAAAGAAAGGAAAGGTAGCCAGTATGTAAAAGCCTCTTTGTTTCATACTGATCATAATAGGAAGCACACCCGTTAAACCAAGCAGTATGAATACTAACGCAGTCTTGTGGGTCCCTTTTATTGAACTCATTGAGAAATTTTTCCGCCACCCCCAAAGCATAAAAATCAGAAGCAAAGCAACAGCCGGAATTAATTCAAGCAGCAATCTTTCAAGTATATAAAACCGGGAATCGACTGTTGTGACATTTTTTAGGCTATTGATTACTTGAACATCAACATATTTATAAATACTTAATCGTGCCACAGGAAAGAATATAAGCAAAAATGCCAATGGAACTATCGTAGAAATTAATACGCCAACACTATCAATGGCCATATTACGAAACGACGTCTGCCTTAATAAAAGCCATAACAAAAATGGAAATGTCCACGGAAAAAATGCCACAAATCCTTTCGTAAGAAAACCCAAAGCAAGCATAAATCCGCATAGCGAAACGTACAAGTATCGATTCCCATTTTGACTTTTCAAATAAAACAAAACTGAAAGTGACGTGAATATAGTGAGCGTATTTTCAAGCATGTTATTGCTACTGGCCCATGTTACAAGCGGTGTGCAAAGCCATAACAATAAGGGAACCCATCCATGTTGGTACTTTAAAGTAGCCCAAATCTTTGTAATAATGTACCCAACGAAAACAACTGTTATGACCGAATAGAGTTTATCTATAAGCCTACTTTCTCCAAAAAGAGTAAAAAATACGCTTTGTACTCCTAGTGCCAGTGGTGGATGTTCATGAAAGTCCGTCATACAAGTTGCCGAAAAATATGGATTCCAGAATGTCCCTAGCCCACTGGATAGATTACGAGCTATTGTCGAATAAATTAACCCATCCATAAACATACCTTCAGATAACAAGTTTGGACTTACTATTATTAAAAACACCCCTATTACAAAAAGATAAAATGATAGAGTCGTGCTTGATTTCATGATAATGAGTTTTTTTCTAATCGTAATTTCCGATTGTGAATTCTTGTTGGGGCTGAAAGTAGTTTTTGAAATATGACTAGAAGTCTTGCAGTCCTTGCTTAGCCTTTTATATTGACTATTTCGGATCCAAAAAACTTCTTATCTTGAATTTTTCCGAATAAAATTTTTATTCAACCTCAGCAAAGAAGAAATGAACCATCGAATAATTCAAACAGCAATTACAATATCTCGATTGAATCAATACGCACGAGCAAACAACACCCGCTGCTTCGAAGTTTTACCTGTTACCATGCAAACGCCTTCTTCTTCACCCATACCAAAAGGAATGCAGCGAATTGTTGCCTTGGTCTCATCCTTCACACGCTCTTCGGTTTCTTTGGTGCCGTCCCAATGCGCGAGGAAGAATCCACCCTTCTCGTCGAGCAGCTTTTTGAACTCCTCATATGAATCGACGCGCGTGATATGCTCTTCACGATAGCCCATCGCTTGCGCAAACAAGTTGTCTTGGATGTCGGTCATGAGTTTCTGAATGCGATCTGCAATGCCATCGAATGGAACTGTCTCCTTCGTGCCATTATCACGACGCGCAATCTCAACGGTTCCGTTTTCGAGATCCTTGGGCCCCATGGCCAAGCGAACAGGTACGCCCTTCAATTCATATTCGGCAAACTTCCATCCACTGCGCTTCGTATCGTCGTCGTCAAACTTCACACTGATGCCTCGACTCTTCAACTCCTGCATGAGTGGCTTCACCTTCTCTCCTATCGTTGCCAGTTGTTCTTCACCTTTGTAAATCGGAACAATGACTACTTGAATCGGTGCGAGCATCGGTGGCAAGCGCAACCCTTGGTCGTCGCTGTGAGCCATTACGAGTGCGCCCATCAAACGAGTAGAGACTCCCCATGAAGTTGCCCACACATAGTCGAGCACGCCTTCTTTCGAAGTAAACTTCACATCGAATGCTTTTGCGAAATTCTGTCCGAGGAAGTGCGATGTTCCTGCTTGCAGTGCCTTACCATCTTGCATCAACGCTTCAATGCACATGGTATCCAATGCACCTGCAAATCGTTCGCTTTCGGTTTTGCTGCCCTTGATAACCGGCAATGCCATCCACTTCTCAGCGAACTCAGCATATACATCGAGCATCTTGCGCGTCTCTTCAATGGCTTCCTGCGCAGTAGCGTGTGCTGTGTGGCCTTCTTGCCACAAAAATTCTGCTGTGCGCAAAAACAAACGGGTACGCATTTCCCAACGCACCACGTTGGCCCACTGATTCACCAAAATCGGCAAATCGCGGTAGCTCTGGATCCAACCCTTGTAGGTATTCCAAATGATTGCCTCGCTCGTAGGGCGAACGATGAGCTCTTCCTCCAACTTCGAATCGGGATCAACCATGAGCTTTCCCTTTTCATTCGGATCTACCTTCAAGCGGTAGTGAGTAACTACTGCGCATTCCTTAGCAAATCCTTCGGCGTGACCTTCCTCCTTCTCCAAAAAGCTCTTGGGAACAAACAACGGGAAATACGCATTCACGTGACCGGTGTCTTTGAACATCTTGTCCAACGCATCGCGCATCTTTTCCCAAATAGCGAAACCATAGGGCTTGATGACCATGCATCCTCGCACAGCACTGTGCTCGGCAAGATCTGCATTTATCACGAGTTCATTATACCACTTGGAATAATCGGTTGCGCGCGGCGTTAACTTGTCGGCCATGGGTTGGTTTGTTGGTTTTTGAGTTTGCGAATTTAACACGCACAGCGACACGTCGAGTGCTTGCAAAAGATTGATTCACTTTAACAGTTAATCATGGGCGTCAATTGAACTTTACACTAAGTTTGACGTTGAGCGTAAAAAGAATGACTATGAAAATAAATCTGATGCTTTTAACTGCGATTGCAGCGTCACTCTTTTCGTGTACTCGCAGCAGATACGCCACCTTTGGCGCTTATGAAAGCGATGATGTATATTATTCGTCAAGCGACACGTATATAGCAGACTTTGCGTTGGTAGATGACGAAGCTTACTCCAACCCTTCCATAGACAGTTCATCTACACACGATACATCTGACGATTATTACGACCCTAATTACACTGCACCACCCGTATACACGCCCAACTCATCTTCCAACGAATGGCAACCGGACCCATGGAATAATGGTTTCTACAGCGGCGGAAATTCAATGAATTCCGGTTTTGGCAACTACAATTACGGCAGTTACTGGAATCCATATACTTCTCCGATGATGGGCGTTACCTGGACACCTTACAGCGGCTATGTCACCAATTATTCTGTTGGATTCTCACCTTACTACTCACCTTCTTGGGGATATAATCCTTACAATAACTGGTACACGCCCTATTACTCACCCTACTATTATTCGGGATGGGCTTATAGCCCTTCTTACAACTCAAACCAGTATTATAGTTACGGCATGAATGACCTTCCATCTGTGGGAGGAACAATTCATGGTCCGCGAAATCCAATTTCGGCTATCAGTGGCACCAGCAGTTCCTACAGCAATGGCCTATTCTACAACGGATCGAAACGCAACTCGCATGCGTATGTGACTGCGCTCGAGACAGCACCCAAACCGATTGTATCGACGGTTTCTTCAACGGAAAGGCCTTCCAACGTTCCTACTAATCGTCCAGGCACTCGACCATCGCAGGCAAACAATGTTACTAAACCCGTTCGTGATGGAAATTCGGCAAGGCCAAATGCAGGGAACCCTGCATCAAGGCCGAGCAATTCGAATTCGAGCAGTAGACCTTCGCGTGAAACTGCACCCGAAAGCGAGAGGATAAACACCGGGCGCGAAACAAGGCCCGCAACGCAAATGGATGCTCCGGTGAGAGAAATGCCTCGCACGATGCCACGCGCAGAGCCCTCACGCGGCAGTGGATCATCGCCGGCACCATCCCGATCAGGCGGCGGATCAACCGGAAGTCCAAGGAGAAAATAAGAAGGATGAGTAGAATCTTCAAGAAGCTTGCACTCTTGGTTGCAATGATTTCCTGTCGGCTCGCCAATGCCCAAGGCGAAGTCGAGGCATTCCGCTACTCATCTTCCGAGCCCGGCATGAGCGCCAGAAGTATGGGTATGTCCGGAGCTTATAGCAGCGTGGGAGCCGATGTGAGCAGCTTCTATACAAACCCTGCCGGCCTTGCAGTATACAAGCGAACCAATGCAGAGTTAGCGATTTCCAATGTCAGTCAAACAACAACTACTACGTTCGATGAAGTCCAAAAGAGAGATCTACGTTCGAGACTTTCGATTGGCAATTTCGCATTTGTAAAGACACAAACTCCGCGCTCATCTCGATTTACAAACCTGAGTTATGGCATTGCCACAGCCAAAACAAATCACTTCTATCAAAACTTTACCCTAGATGGAAAAAACGATGCATCTCTCATGGAACAATTTGCATGGCAGGCGCAAGGCGTGAATCCGGGAGATGTCTACAACACGCTACCATTCACTTCCGGATTGGCTTATGAAACTTACGCCATAGACCCTACCGATTTAGTAGGCACGGAATACATACCACAAACGTTCGGCACCCATGACTTTCGCAAACGTATTCAACGCGAAGGACGTCAGAGTGAAATAGCGTTTGCTTTGGCGGCTCAATACTCGGACAATCTTTACCTCGGAGTTGCGCTTGGAATTACGGATATCACATTTAATGAAATCAGTGATTACAGCGAAAAGTATCCATCGACCAACAAGGTTAAATCCTTAACCTACAGCGAAGATTTAAATACGATAGGAACCGGCTATGTTGCCCGATTGGGCGCTATTTATCGGGTGCACGATAAAGTGCGAATTGCAGCATCGTACCAAACCAAAACGGTTACTTCGCTTCAGGACTATTATACTGCATCAGCTTCCTCATTGGTTGACACCACCGAAACCCAACTGGCAACTGAAGCCGGAACCGCCTTTAACATGTCATCACCAGAGCTCGTCTCTGAATACATTCTCACGTCGCCATCACAATGGACGTTGGGCATTTCAGCCATTGTCGGAAAAATAGGTATAGTCAGTTTAGATTGGATTCATAGTGACCATCGCCAAATATCGATGAGCGGGAGCGGCGAAAACACATATGACTACGCTGTAGAAAATGCACTATTCGACACCCTATTCCGACGAACCAACCAACTTCGAGCAGGTATTGAAGTTCGCATCAGAAGCAGCTACTACGCGAGAGCCGGATTTAGTGCGCGTCAAAGTCCGCTGAGTAACGAATCGAAAAGTTTAAATAAGGCCACGCATGGATGGTCGGGCGGCATAGGTTATCGTGACGATCATTTGTTTGCCGACCTGGCAATTTCACGAACCGGAACAACCGGCAGCTACTACCTCTACGATCCTGCGCTGATCAATCCGGCAGTTGTCCGAAACAACATCTTGCGGGTTCTACTTTCAGTTGGAGTTCGGTTCTAAGTGGGACTCACCCAAATAACGACGCACGGTGTAATGACCGAGATAAATCAACGGTGTTAGTAAAATGGCGATGATCAACTTCAACACATAATTGGTTGGAGCGATTTCCCAAAAGGCCGAGATTGGCAGCGTGCCTGGCAGTATGAAACCGATGTAAATGACAATATAAGAATCGATCAGTTGAGAAACGACGGTGCTGCCCGTGCTTCGCAACCAGATGTGACGATTTCCGGTTTTCTGTTTGATCCAGGCAAATAATGTCGCGTCCAACAATTGAGAGAACATGAAAGCGCAAACACTTCCTACAATCACCCATTGGCTCTGACCAAATACCTTGGTAAACTCGAAGTCGTTAGCCGTATTCGGCGAAATAGCGGTATTGGCAGGAATCGCAAGCGCAACAGTCACCATGATGAAGCAATAACTGATCAGCACCGCTGTAATCCATGAAAGTCGGCGAATGGCTTTTTTACCATAGAACTCGTTGATAAGGTCGGTGCAGATGAAAACAAGGGGCCATGGAAGCACTCCTACTACCGTAACAAACGGTCCGAGTTCTGTTCCGAAGAATGAAAACGTAATGGGCACATCGATGAGCTTGTTACTGATGAGCTCCGCTGTGACAGCATTGGTGATGAAGAATCCTGCTAAAAAAACAAACAGCCACTCTCTTTTACTGGTTGATTGCACTTGATGGATGATACTCATGGAATATAAACCTTAAATGTATAGATCATGTTCATCCGCATGGAACCAACGTGCACATGATAGACTCCTCCTGCCCACTTTCGTGTGTCAATTTCAAACTGAAACTCGCAATCGGAGGAGAAAATGGTTCGGCCTGAATTATCTGTAATTGCTACGGTACCCAGTTCATCAAGTCCAAATCCAAATAACTTTCCATTGGCAGCAGCAACGCGAATTCCGTGAGAAACAGTTTCTTGCTGAAGCAATGTAGCGTTTCTCACCGCCCATGCATATTGGCCGCTCACAAGGTTACCAATTTTAATGCGTCCTTGCCAGTTGTCGATTAACGGAATCGTGTATAGTTGATAATCGGGAAACACACTCCATGGCTGCGTTGGATTAGGGCGATGAAGCAACACGATGCTGTCTTCATTAAAGTCGAACGATTCGAGCGACTGAAAGAACAGAGGATCGAAGTACTTCGATTGCGCGGAATCACCATAGTAGCGAATCGTTGCATTCAATACACCTGAATCACCGCTTCTGAATACATCCCACCAGCGATCGGGAGAAATATAATATTCACCCTGCAAGAGCGATTCATCGGCCTGTGCCCAGTGGTTCTCGACGCGCACAAAAACAGAGTCCCCAGCGGGCAAATCTGAAACGACGATATCCATTTCAGCAAAATCACAATCGTTGACACCAACATTATCAATCACTCTTTCTTCGGCCAAAACGGCTAGTGCGAGCTTGTCGGCTCGATCGATGCACGCATGCACAGGTATAAAGCCCGCAGGCAATACCACCGTTTCTATGCTATATGCTCCGTCTGCCAAGACTTCCACTACGGTGGTATTCAGCAGTGCATCGAAAAAGGTCACTTCCAGCGGAACTTCCTGCATTAGCAAGTCATTGTAATGACTGAATTGTTTGATGTGAACATCCCATAAATCGCCACCCACATTCGTAAAGGAGTGAATCCGAAACTCCGGAAATCCGGGAGCAAAAACCCATTGATCAAAAAAGTATGTCAGATTTGCTTCTGTATAATCCTGAAAGAAATCGCGCATATCCGAGCTACTTGCATGTTGGAAAGCGCGCTCACTCATCCATGCCCGACATGCTTCGAAAAAGTCTTCATCACCCATATAACTGCGCAGGGTACGAGCGATATCGGCACCTTTGTTATACACATGGTCGCCATATGTTATATTAGAAGGAATGCCCGATACCGGAAAACGGCCATCATCGTTGCGGTGCGCGTAAAGCAGCACATCCTTATGGTTATCGCGCACGGCTTCAGTATAAGCTAGTGCTCCATACAATGATTCAGTAAAGACCATTTCACAAAAGCTCGCCCACCCTTCGTTGAGCCACATATCCCCTGCTGTTTCACACGTCACCAAATCGCCCCACCAGTGGTGAGACAGTTCGTGCGCCATCAATGTTTCATAGGTCGTTGTTCCGTCGAGCGTTGACCTGGGATAAGCGATATTCGTGGCGTGCTCCATGGCGCCTGCATTGAAAGGAACTGCGCTAAATCCAACTTTCGACCAGCGATAAGGGCCAAATCGATTCTCGAAAGAGGCCATTGCTTCATCCAGATGCGTGAAGCTGTTCTTCATGTTTGTTGTATCGGAAGGCACGGCGATAAGCCACATTGGAATTTCATTTCCTTCCACCCCGGTATAGCTAAGCTCGGCATGAGCATACGAGGCAACGGCCATACCGGCGAGATAAGTCGGTATAGCTTGGTCCAATCGCCAGTGAGTTAGAACAGAATCTTGACCAATCGTTTCCACTCCTTCACGAACACCGCTGCAGTAGGCCTTCTTGGTTGCGTTGGTGAGCACATGAAATGCATAGGTGCTTCTTTCGACGAAATTGTCGAAGCACGGAAACCAAACACGCCCGAAGTTGTGAGGCACTGCGTCGAAACCAACGCCCAGATTGTAGGCATAGCCCGCCGAGAAATAAAAACCACCCCAGGTTGCATCTTGCGCCGGTTGACCGTGATAGGCAACCCACAACTGAATTGAATCGCCTTGCATGAGGGGCACCTGTGGCTGTATCCAAAGCGACTCCCCTGCTTGCGCAAACTGTAAAATTCCATCAACGCCATAAACACTATCTACCTGGAGTGCTTTTAAATCCAAGTGAATCCATTCAACATCATTCATCAAACTCACCAGATCAATTCGACAAGTAGCAGAAATCTGCGCAGAAGACATCGCACGCATATTGAGTGAGATGTCATAGTTCAGCACATCCAACGTGTCGCTTCGACTATTGGCCGGGTCCATCACACCTCCTCCACCGCGCAATGGGACATGGCGCTTGAAAGATTGGCATGTTGGACGTTGGGCCTGCAAGACAGATGCAAGCAATACGAAAATGAAGGCGAGTAGACGCATGCCTCAAATGTAAGAAATGAAGCTCCATCCATTTTAGTAGGGTATACAACGTTTGACTTGTAACTCAAGTCTTCCTTTCACACCACCACGCCGATGTATGAAACCGAGCAGCGAGCTATTTGATCTTATTCGCACTCTGACGAAAAGCGAAAAACGCTTTTTCAAAATGCAAAGCTCCTTGCAGAGCGGAGATAAGAACTATGTGAGACTTTTCGATCTCATCGAAAAAATGGAGGTCTACGACGAAGACCTCGTAAAAAAGACTTTTAAAGGAGAGAAGTTCATCAAGCATCTGCCTTCCGAAAAAAACCATCTCTACAAGCTTATTCTCAAGTCTCTTCGCAGTTACTATAGCGAAACATCCATAGCTAGCTCGCTAAAACAGGAAATCAAGAACGTTGAGATTCTATACAACAAAGGTTTATTCGACGAGTGCACGAAGTTCATTGAACGAGCGAAGAAGCTGGCTATCCGCTATGAGAAATTTTACTACCTGTTTGAACTCATTTCCTGGGAAAAGACATTGTTGGAAGAAGCGTTTGAAAACGGTCGATTCGTAGACCTTGACGTTCTTATCCAAGAAGAACAGGAAGTACTCGATAAGCTTCAGAATCTCACGGCCTATCATGTGCTGTATTCCAAAATCAATTACGTCTTTCGCAGCGGTGGGTATAGCAGGACGGAAGAGAACACGCAGATCATCAATGAGATTGTGGAACATCCGCTCATAAAAGGTAAAAACACAGCACTTTCGAATCGCGCTGCCACCATTTGCTATTACACGCAGGCATTTTGTAACGTCGCCAAAGGCAATACTAGCGTCGCCCTTGAAAAATATCGGAAGGTGATGCAGATTCTGGATGATAACATTGATCTGAGAACCGACCTGGCGAAGCGCTACGTTCGAACACTGTCACAGATTATTCAATGCCTGCTGGAATCAAGGCAATTCGAAGAAGCCGAAAAGCATCTAAATCAACTCAAGGGACTTTCAAGCATGGAAGGCTTCGACACACCGGATGCTTCAGCACGGATTGAAACAGAACTCATTCTGAGCAACCTGAAAAAGTATATTCATACTGCTCGTTTCAGCGAGGGGGTTACCGTACTGAACGAAAAGATGGAAGCCATGAAAGTTCAGAATTCGTCATTACACAAAGAGATTGCCCTGCGGATGTATTACTACATGGCCTACTTGAACTTCGGGGCCGGTCAGCACAGTAAAGCACTGCAATGGCTAAATCGGGTAATTAATGACAATGAAAACGATCTGCGTCAGGATCTTTATGGCTATGCACGACTTTTTAATATCGTGGTGCATTATGAACTGGGGAATATCGAACTACTAGAGTATACCATCAAATCAGCCGGTCGATATCTGCAGAAGCGCAATCGCGACTTTGACATTGAAAAGCTCATTCTCGATCAGTTTAAGAAGCTGATTCGTTTGCGAACGGCCACCGCCAAGCAAGATCAACTTCTCGATTTCCAGGACAAGCTAAATGGATTGGCGAAAAATGAAGATGGGAAGGCATTGCTTCGTTATTTCGACTTTAATGCCTGGATAAAAAGCAAACTGAATCAAAGTAGTTTTGAAGAAGTATTGAGATCACAATAAAAAGAAAGCCCCGCAAATGCGGGGCTTTCCAATAATTTCAAACTATCCTATTTCAAGGCCTTAACCAATTCTTCATCCATTCGTGCCTGCTCCTCCATCGCCAATTCTGCATCGACCAGAATACGACCACTGTGCTCATCGACCATCACACGTTTGCGGCTGGCAACATCCAACTGTTTTTGTGGTGGGAGCTGAATAAATGAGCCGGCTGAAGCTTCGCGCTCGATTGGCACGACCGCCATACCGTTGGGAGCACCTGAGCGGATACGTTCATAGGCATTGAGCAAGCGCTCTTCGATGAGCTTCTTTGCTTCATCGCTCTTCTTGCGAAGAATCTGCTCTTCCTTCTCTGTCGAAGCAACTATATCATTCAATTCAGCTTGCTTGAGTTTCAAGTCGTTCTTGCGCTCAGCAAGTTTGACTTCGGTCGTTGCAAGCAATTCCTCCTTAGTACGAAGAGTCATTTCAAACTCTTTGATGCGCTTATTATGCAGCTGAATTTCCAACTCCTGGAACTCGACTTCCTTGTTCAGGGAATCATATTCACGGTTGTTCTTTACATTGTTGAGCTGCTCTTTGTACTTCTTAATTAGCGCCTCAGAGTTTTTGATACCATTCTTTTTACCTGTGATTTCCTCGTTGAGGTTTTTCACATCTTCAGTCAGGTTACCCAATCGCGCTTCCAGTCCCGCAACATCGTCCTCGAGATCTTCCACTTCGAGCGGCAATTCTCCGCGCATTGCGTGGATTTTGTCGATACGTGAGTCGATCAATTGGATGGCATACAACGCGCGCAACTTGGCTTCCACGCTGATACCTTTTTTGTCGTCGCTTTCTGCGAAAGCTAAACGGGGTGCTGTTTTTGAACTCATATCTTCCTCTTCGCTTTTTATAGATTTTTCTTTGGGTTTTTCAATTATCGCAATAGGCGCAAACTTAATTCCCGGTTTGCCGTCGGGTGCCGGAGGCACATAAATCGGGTTCGCAACCGGCTTAACAGGTGCATCTGCTGCCGGAACCGGAACACGCGGACGCAAGGGCCGGTTTGAGTTTAAATCGAGCGCAGGGAATGCCGGCTTAAACAATTCTTCTTTACCAGTTGAAGTCTTCGCTGCAGGCTTTGACTGAACTGTTGCTTCCGATTTCTTAGCCGCAGGTGCCGGCTTGGCAACCACTTCTTTCACAGCGGCAACTTTCGGAGCTACCGTTTTTTCAATCTTAGTTGGAGCTGGCTTTTCAACCTTCTTGGCTACAATCGGCTTTACAACCTTCTTAGCAGCCGGTTTTGGCGCTGGCTTGGCTACCACCTTAACAGCCTTCTTGGCAACCGGCTTAGCAACCTTCTTGGCAACCGGCTTCACAGCCTTTTTCGGCGCGGGTTTAACTACTTTCTTGGTTGCAGGTTTTACAGCCTTTTTTGATACAACTTTCTTGGCTATAACCTTTTTGGCTACAACCTTTTTGGCAGGAGCTTTTTTTACCGATTTGGCAATAGGTTTAGCTGCTTTGCTATTTTTCTTAGGTGCCGGTTTGGCGACCACTTTTTTCTTAACTACCGGTTTAACGGGCTTCTTGACTGCTGCAGGCTTAACAACCTTCTTGGCCGGTTTCGGCGCAACTTTCTTTTTAGCAGCAGGCTTCACCACCTTGCCGGACTTGGCCGGCTTCACCGTCTTCTTCGCCTTGGCAATAGGAGTCTTTACCGCCTTTTTTGCGGGTGCCTTCTTTGCCGGGGCTTTTACTGGTTTTTTAGCCATCGTGGTTACGTATAAAAAACAGGATTGGTATCAATCGCTGTTAAATGGGACGCGAAAGTAGGGAATTTTTGCTTGAACCAATCACCTAACAACTCAATTGTAAACTGTTCGCTTTCAAAATGTCCGATATCGGCAACAACGATCTTACCGTCGGTATCGAAAAACTGGTGATACTTGAAGTCGGCCGTAACAAAAACATCTGCTCCTGCGGCAATTGCATCTGACAGTAAAAAACTGCCGCTGCCACCGCACACAGCGACTTTTCGTACTGACTGTTTTACGACTTGAGTATGGCGCACAACCGAGACCTTCATGGTTGATTTCAAGAACTTTAGAAAGGCAATAGAGTCCATATCCTCCGGTAAGTCACCAATCATTCCGCTTCCCACATCTTGATGCGTATTAATCAAGGCAATCCACTGATGTGCAACCTCTTCGTAACTATGTGCCTTCACCATTGCTTCATGCACCCGATTCTTGAGCCAGCGCGGAACGATGAAGCTCAAGTTAAATTCCGATTCGGTGTGGCGAACTCCCAATTCTCCCAATGTAGGGTTTGCTCCATCACGAGGGCGAAATGTTCCTTGACCCGAAAGTGCAAAACTGCACTCATCATAATTTCCGATGTGTCCGCCACCCGCCTCAAAAATGGCTTGCCGCATCGATTCAGCATCTGCTAATGGAATGAAAATCTCTAGCTTGAGCAGTTCATCACGCCTAGGTGTCAGGATTCGTGTATTATTCAATCTTAACTTCTCGGCAATCTTTCGGTTCACTCCATGCTTCACATTATCGAGATTCGTATGAATAGCGTAAATGGCTATTTCGTTTCGAATGGCCTTGATAACAGTTCGCTCAATGTAATTCTTACCCGTAATCTTCTTTAAGCCACTGAAAATAATGGGGTGATGAGCTACAACCAGGTTACATCCTTTGGCTATGGCTTCATCAATAATTGCTTCGGTACTGTCCAAGCAAAATAAAACTCCGGTGACGGTCTGTTCGGGATTCCCCACCAACAGGCCACTGTTGTCATAGCTTTCCTGCAAGGCAGGCGGTGCAAGCTCTTCGAGCGCTGCGACGATTTTCTTCAAAAGCATGGCTGCAAATTACACAAAGCGATAAGGCAAGTGCAAATAGTAAACGAATTCAGTACAAATTAGATATACTGTCTTGCTGGAAGTCATTTATCTTCGCATTCATGTTTAGGGGAAGAAAATGGTTGAAGCCTTTGGGGTTGATTTATTCAGCAGCACTCAGACTTCGTCATGCGCTCTTCAACGCCGGATTCATCAAGCCTGAACTAGGCAAATTACCCACAATCGTTATCGGCAATCTTGCTCTTGGTGGCACAGGAAAAACCCCTCACGCTGAGTACATTCTTCGCCAATTGCGCCAATGGTGCAAGCCGGCATTGCTTTCCAGGGGCTACGGCCGCACCACAAAAGGTTTCGTGTGGGCCAATCGAGTGCGAGCTACAGCTTCCATTATTGGCGATGAGCCCATGCAAATCCATTTGAAGTTTCCGGATTTGGATGTGGCAGTATGTGAAAATAGATTGCGTGGCATAGATTACTTGAAGAACCTTACCAACAGCAATGTAGTCGTACTCGACGATGCCTTTCAGCACCGAAAGCTTCAGGGTGATTTAAACATCCTGCTCACTTGCTATTCGAACCCGTATTGGAAAGACAGCGTTGTACCCGGCGGTTCGCTGCGCGACATCAAACAATCGGCACGCCGGGCTGACGCTATCATCGTTACGAAATGTCCCGAGAAATTGAGCCGCGAAGAGCAGGATGAGGCATTCAAAGCGATTCGTCCGAGAAAGAATCAGCAAGTTTTCTTCACCCGTATGGAATATGGAGATGCTTATCCCTTGAATGGAGCAGCAGCACTTCAGGCGGGAAGCAAGGTCATTGGACTGGCAGGACTTGCCGATGACAGTTCGTTTAGGGAGTATCTTGATTCTCGATATCAAACAGTTTATTTCGAATCGTTTGCAGATCATCACACTTTTTCACGAAAGGAGGTCGAGCAGGTATGGTCGAAACATGGTACTTTCGCAACGGCTATAGTAACGACCGAAAAAGACGCAGTTCGTCTGAGAAACATAACGGTGCCGGAGAATATTCCAATTTTCGTAATACCGATTACCGTCGCGTTCTTGGGAAATGAGTCTAACTTCATTCAGTTACTTCGCTCGACTTGATTTCATTTACGAATGCGCTATTTAAGTATTTCATTGATTTCTCGAATCGTCGTAGTACTCTCTTTTGCTATGACCGTTTTAGGCTGCAATTCCGGCCCGAAAGGATCCATTCAAGGAAAAATTGAAGGGGCTCAAGGAAAAACCATCTTTCTCGAGCGTTTCGTCAATAACCGAATGGTGTTTACGGATTCAGCCATCATTGGAAGCGACGGTAGTTTTTTACTCGTACCATCGAAACCACTTGAGCTCAACTACTATCGAATCGTCATTGATAAGGCCAATTCCCTCGCCTTGATTACCGACAGCACCGAGTCGGCTTCGGTCAAGGCAACATTGGGTGAATTCAACGAATCGGCCAGTATATGCGGCTCTGAGCATTCGGAAGAATTGCATGAATTGGAAACCAAATGCGCTCCGTTCGACCAGAAGGACATCGAAGCGCGCCAGCGCATAACCCAGGCCGATGTGACCCTGGAAGAAAAGCAAATGCTTAATCAAAGCTTGTCAGAAAATCGCCGCGAAATGGTGAAGTGCATCAAGGACTGGCTCGTCACGCATGAATCATCGCCTGCCGCGCTCATCGCCATCCAACGTCTTGACCCGCGCACTGAGTTAGCCACCTTCAACAAGATCTTCGCAAACCTGAGCAACAGCTTTGGACATACGCTTCTTTATAAAGCGATGAAGCAAGAACTGGCCAAATTGAGCAACCCGGGCAAGCAGCAGTCGGCCGAGACAACTTCCGCCATTGCTGTGGGACAGCCCGCTCCGGAAATTGCATTGAACGACCCGCAGGGAAAACTGCGCAAGCTCAGTGATTTAAAGGGCAAAACGGTGCTCATCGACTTTTGGGCGAGCTGGTGCGGCCCTTGCCGTCGTGAAAACCCGAATGTGGTGGATGCCTATAACAAATACAACAAAGACGGATTTGAAGTATTTTCGGTGTCGCTCGACCGAGCAAAAGAACCTTGGCTCGAAGCGATTGATGCCGATGGTTTGCTTTGGCCCAATCATGTGAGTGATTTGAAGTGGTGGGAATGTGAAGCCGCGAAGACCTACAATGTGCATTCAATACCGTTTACCGTTTTGGTAGACAAGGAAGGAAAGATACTCGGCCACAATTTGCGTGGCCCTCTGCTTGAGGAGAAGCTCAAAGCGATTTATGGCCGCTAGCCGGCCCGTATTTGTAACAGTTGATAGCAGCAGCGCCTCGGAGACGGGGCGTTGTTGTTTTTTTCGAAGGATTACAGGATTACAGGATTGTAGGATGATAGTTGGGCCGGCTTTTTTTGTCAATTAGCTGTGGATTTCAATTAACCTGCGTAGCCCACGGCTTCAGCCGTGGGCTGTGTAGCTGAAGCCAATCGCTCACGTATCGAGCACGCTCCGTAAATTCGCGCAAACTTTTGCTCTCCCATGAGAACCCTTTTTTCTACACTATTGGCAGTCATTACTGCGCATGTTGCAGCTCAAACAAGTCCCTATTTCCAACAGCAAGTCGACTACACCATAGAGGTCAGTCTCAACGACACGGAACATTCGTTGAAGGGATTTGAGACGTTCACCTACAAGAACAATAGCTCGCAGACTCTCGACAAACTCTTCATTCACTTGTGGCCGAATGCCTATAAGAATGCAAAAACAGCCATGTCGAAGCAGAAGTTTCGCCAAGGCGACTTCTTTATGCTGTGGGCAAAACCAACCGCCAAGGGCTATATCGATTCACTCGACTTCAAGGTAAACAATACGCCTGCGAAGTGGGATTACTTCGAAGACCAAGAGGACATTGCTGTTCTCACCCTTCCACAGCCGCTGGCTCCGGGTGCATCCATTACCGTAAGCACACCCTTCTTCGTGAAACTGCCCAGCGGTTCTATTTCTCGCTTGGGACACATCGAGCAGAGTTACCAAATCACGCAATGGTACCCGAAGCCTGCGGTGTATGACAAAGACGGATGGCACCCGATCCCCTACCTCACGCAAGGTGAATTCTACAGCGAGTTCGGTAGTTTCGATGTGAAAATCACCTTGCCCGAAAACTACACCGTGGGCGCAACAGGAGATCTTCAAACCCAATCGGAAATTGACCGC
>JBILCQ010000169.1:0-5118 GCA_044353065.1 Flavobacteriales bacterium
TTGCCATCGGCGGAATTGGAGCTTTGCAAGCGAGTGAGCACTTGAAAGTGTATGAAACAGCAACCTTTCCGCGAGAATACGTGGATCTTACGCAAGCGCACATTCGTGTGCTCGATGCCTTGCTTACCAGCCGTATGGAGTTCACTTTCGTTTGTCCGCCTATGATTGAAGATGGCGATCGCACCGGCGCCTACAAAGTGCAAGACAACTATCCAACGCCCGGCTGGAAAATCACAAGCGGAGATCTCGCCGACTTCATGGTTACCGAGCTCAACGAGCGCAAGCACGTGGGCGTGAAGGTGGGTATTTCCAACACGTGAAGTCTTTAATGCACTCTGTTTTTACAACTATGAACTATTATATTCTACTCTTCGCCACGTTCATCCTGAACACTGCAGCCATGGCGCAGATGCAATTGAGCGTTACAACTCAAAATCCGTCAACAGAAATTGGTGACGCCTCATGTTCCATTGCCATTGAAGGCGGTGCAGCTCCTTTTGAATACCGCTGGTCCAAAAAGGATACGGAGTTGGCAAGCAATGTTTGCTCGGGTATGCAAGAAGGAATTCCCTATACCATCAGCGTTATAGATAGCTTGGGCAATCAATCCAGTGCGGTGGTTCTTGTGGAAGCAGCTTCCGTTGAAGAAAAGCTCAACAAGTGGTTTACGCCCTTGGTCGATGCGCTCGCCCTGGTGCTGCTGTGGGATCCCTTCGCCGCATGCGGTATCTACGATCCCGTCGTATATGACGGTAACGGCCAGCCATTCCTGCATCCCAATGGCCAGCCCGTCACACAAGACTGCTGGCTGGTTGTTGTGTTGTTGATTGGCGCTGCGGTTTGGTTTACGTTTTATTTCGGATTCATCAATATTCGTGGCTTTAAGCATGCGCTGGATATCACGCGGGGCAAGTTTGCCAAACCGGAAGACAAGGGTGAGGTGTCACAATTTCAAGCGCTCACTGCGGCATTGAGCGGCACCCTCGGACTTGGTAATATCTCGCTGGTGGCGGTAGCAATTGCCGTTGGTGGTCCCGGTGCCACGTTTTGGATGATTGTTGCCGGCTTGGTGGGCATGAGCAGCAAGTTTATTGAATGCACGCTGGGCGTAAAGTATCGTGTCATAGATGCAAAAGGCGAAGTCAGCGGTGGCCCTATGTATTACCTGTCGAAAGGACTTGCTAATCGCAACATGAAGGGCCTCGGAAAAGTGTTGGCAGCCCTGTTTGCGGTGATGTGCATTGGGGGAACCTTGGGTGGCGGCAATATGATTCAGGCCAACCAGGCCTATGCGCAGGTGGCCCAAACGCTGGGGGCGGATAGTGTATCATCGCTCACATTCGGTATTATCATGGCGTTGGCCGTGGGATTGGTCATCATGGGCGGTATCAAAAGCATTGCGCGTGTTTCCGATAAGATAGTGCCCTTTATGGTGGCGGTGTATGTGTTGTTCGCGCTCTTGATTATTGGAGCCAACATCTCCCACATCGGCGAAGCATTCACCCAAATTTGGAATGGGGCTTTTCATGCCGACGCTATGAAGGGAGGATTTATAGGGGTTATGATGATGGGCTTTCGCAGAGCCAGTTTCAGCAATGAAGCAGGGATTGGATCGGCCAGCATCGCGCATAGTGCCAGCAAAACCGATCGACCTGTTAGTGAAGGATTTGTTTCGTTGCTCGAGCCGTTTATCGATACGGTTATCGTATGCACCATGACAGCTCTCGTGCTCGTGTTCACCGGCTACGCAGCCGATCCGCAAGGACTCACAGGATCGTCCCTTACCAATGCGGCATTCACGAGCATATTCCCTTGGTTCGACTGGGTATTGATGGTCGCGATTATACTATTTGCCTATGCTACTATGATTTCGTGGAGTTACTATGGCATGAAGTCGTGGGCGTATTTGTTTGGTGAGAAAAACTGGATCAAACAATCGTTCAATATCCTCTTTATGGTGTGCACGGTGATAGGCACTGTTTCAGGACTTGGCGCCGTGGTCGATTTCAGCGACATGATGATCCTTGGAATGGCATTTCCGAATATCATAGGACTGCTCATCATGAGTGGCGAGGTGAAGGCGGATTTGAGAGCTTATTGGAAGGAAGTTAGAAGTGACAAATGACAAATGACGAATGACGAATGGCGAGTGGCGAGTGGCGAGTGGATGCGAGCTATTCACTATTCACCAATTTAATTTATGAACGGCACCAACACATATGACGGATTAAAGATCTCTCGTGAGGGTTCAAATCGTGTAAGCGATGAACTCACGCTCGAGCATCCGCTTTCGATTCGTATCGGTGGTGAGCCGTTTACGTTGACCATGCACACTCCGGCCAACGAAATGGATCTGGTGCGTGGGCTATTGTTCACCGAGGGAGTTGCACGAAAAAAGCAAGGGCCCATTGCAATCGAAATTGTTGAACGGAGCAAAGAGGGCTTCATCTCTGTGGTTGATGTAGCACGCGAAGAGGTCGACATGCAAGCTGCTCAATTGAATAAGCGAAGTTTATTGTCGGTGGCTAGCTGCGGGATATGCGGAAAAACAGAACTACAGATTCCAAACGGAAAGCTTTCGGAAGAAAGAAGTGCACTCCAATTGGAGCAGGTGGAACACATGTTCGCGGAAATGCGTATGAAGCAAAGTGATTATTTAATAGGAGGCGGAAGCCATGCTGCCGCGCTGTTCAACCGAGAGCATCGGTTATTGGAGTTGCGCGAAGACATTGGCCGCCACAACGCAGTCGATAAAGTGATTGGCGCACTATTGAATACAGGGAAATTGCAAGATGCCCGATATATGCTCGTGAGTGGGAGAGTGTCTTACGAAATAGTTGTGAAATGCTTCGCTGCCGGTATCCCCAATTTGCTCGCGGTTTCTGCGCCTTCGACGTTGGCCGTAGACTTCTGCAAGGAGTTGGGTATTTCGCTGTATGGTTTTTGCCGCGAGAATCGATTTACGTGTTACAGTCAGTCAGCAAAATGAGAAATGCCCCGACTTTCTGGGTCGAGGCATTCTATTTAAAGTTAGGTTATAGTTTTATGTTTAAGCCAAAAGCATGTTAAGCATTCATCCAAGGCGGCAAAACATGGTTTCTCCTGGCTTGCATGATGAGTTGGTTGTATGATTGCTGAAGTTGCTGGTGGTAGTTTGGGAACATCGATTTCACCCGCGACATTTTCAACTGCATGTCAGAAAGGGTATTCATGAGTTCAGCAACTTGATTCAATTGCGCGTTTTTCATATCAAGCGTTTTCATAGTATTGTTTTAGGTATTTGCTCATTGAACGCACCCCAGCAAAGTAAGGTTACAGGCACGTGTAGAATTTTCCCGGTCTACTGAACTTCCGATGCAATTAGATGTTTTGACTATATGAAAACTGCTCTTGTAATATTAGCAATCGTAGCGTTGGCAGCATTGGCCTTCAGCTTCAGAAATTATGTTTCCCCTGAATTGAAAAAAACGATGATAGACCAAACTCCGAAGTCTTTTTACGAATTGACTTATAAAGACATTGATGGCAATGCTGTTTCCATGAGCAGCTACAAAGGCAAATACGTTCTTTGTGTGAATGTGGCCAGCAAATGCGGGCATACTCCGCAATACAGCAAGCTTCAGGCATTGTATGAAAAGCACAAAGACAAGCTCGTGATTATCGGTTTTCCTTGCAACCAGTTCTTAGGCCAGGAGCCAGGAAGCGAAAAGGAGATAGAAGAGTTTTGCACCAAAAACTATGGTGTAACATTTCCGCTTTCTTCTAAGGTTGATGTGAAAGGCAAGGAGCAACATCCCGTTTACACGTGGCTAATGACCAAAGAAGCGAACGGAGTTTCAGATGATAAGGTAGAGTGGAACTTCCACAAAGTGCTGGTTTCTCCGGAAGGAAAATGGTTGAAGTCGTATTCCGCCGGAAGCGACCCGATGGACGTTGTTGCTGATCTGAAATAAGCGGAGAGCCAATTCCATTTCTTTCAATTTTTCCCTTACTCAATAGTGGTTCTATGGAATGATGCCCCTCATCGCTGGGGGTGAGGTATAACCTTCGTTTCGCTAGTTGCACTAGGTAATCTTGTGGTATTAATTCTTTAGTACCATGAAACAGATTACCTTTCTAATTGCAGCAATAACCTGGAGTGTATTGCTTGCTTCGCAATCTATACCCAATAACGGATTTGAAGATTGGACGCTTACCAGTTATTTCGATCCACTTCATTGGCGTTCATCCAATATAGAATCTATTCAAAGCAATAGCTTGGTTACTGTCATCCCTGTAGACGGATATAATGGGTCAGGATATGCCATTCGAATGGTGACAGGTGGACACGAGGGCTTGGTTATGCCCGGTTACTTTTCAAACACCGGAGGTGATCCCTTGCAGGGACAGGGTGGTGAGGAGTACCATGAGATACCCAGTATGTTGAGCGGCTATGCTCGTTACCAGACGATGGGTGTGGATACGGCTCTGCTCGTTGTTGTTTTCAAAAAAGATGGTGCTGTCATATCATCCCACACGATACCATTTTCCGGTGATCAAGATACGTTTGTTCAATTCCATGAGGTTATTAGTGTCCCTGAATTACCCGATTCTGTAATAATCGCAGCCGTTTCAAGCGATGTGAGGAATCCACAAGTTATGTCGATTGGTAGCTTCCTCGAATTGGACGAACTCACGTTCGAAGGTCGTTACATTATGCCTCAGCTCCCCAATCATGATTTTGAACATTGGATGCACGGCCACATTCATCACGCGCATGATTGGACGTCGTTTGGGCTCATGGTTGAAAGAACGGAGGACGCTCCCTTTGGTGACTTTGCGGCCATGATGACTTCTTATGAAGATTGGGATAATCATGTTCATCCTTCTGGCATGATGACAGGATATTTGAATGAAAGCCAAGAATGGGTGGGTGGTATTCCATATACTGAACTTGTCGATACGCTGCGGGGTTGGTATAAGTATACCTCATTCGGAAATGATGCCGGCTGTCTTTCGCTCCAAATGTTGAGTAATCAGGTCAATGTAGGTGGAGCTTTTTACCAGTTCTATCCCACTGAGAATTGGACGCAATTCGAGATTCCCATCCAGTTGTATCAGACACCTGATACGCTGAGA
>JBILCQ010000171.1:0-5111 GCA_044353065.1 Flavobacteriales bacterium
AAGGTTCACGCAACTGCGCATAGTTTTGATTTTGAAATAGGCATAGCATTGCCCATACGAGCATGCGCCCGTTTGAAGGGGAAAAGAGCATATAGATGGAGTATTTAGTTAGACGAGAGTGCTTAGTTTGTCACCTAGTACTTGTAGGTGTATTCCGATGTATCGCCGGCAGGCACGTGGAGTTCGACTAATTCGCTAGTGATGTAATCACCGTCCAGATCGAACCGTCGGAATCGCACAGGTGAGTTGACAGAACCAACCACACCAAGGATGTCATAATAACCACCGGGAACTAATCCTTCGGCCTCATAGGAATCATCGTATTCGGTAAAAGCAGCAATTTTTATTTCGGGATTCAGTGGAAGTGTGTCCACGAAATTGATTCTAAGCCATGCCTTCGGTTTTAGTTCGTAGTAGCCGTCGGCCAAGAAATCGTCCTGAAGAGAATAACCGGAACCGCAAACATCCCAGTATTCCTCTCCTGCCTCGACACAAACGTGCGTAATGCCCCACGAGCAGTTCCACGAAATGCGTCCATACTGGTCGGTTGTAAGATTATACGCGCCTTCCGGAACACTTCCATTCGGCTTACTCACCAAATAGGCAGTTGCGCCTTCCACGGAACGTCCGGTAAACTGCTCAACCACTTGAATAGATTGTTCGCTTGCGCCTTCACAAGGCCAATCTTCCTTTTTCCTGCAAGCATGAATAGCCACTATGGACAATAGCAGCGTGCTCATAGCAACAATACCCGGTAAAAAAATTCTTCGTTTTCTCATCGAAACAGATTTAAAGGTTAGGTCGGACAGGGCTTGTTCGACGGAGCAAATCTTCGGGCATGACCTCTTGCAAGGCCATTCCAAAAAGGCATATCTATTCCATGATTGAGTGGTCGTTTGTTACCATTGTGTGATTCAAAGAGGCAAATAGCAGCACCACGACAAGCATACTATTCCTATACGTTTTCGGGCATCATTAAAAATTTGGTGTGTATACCTTCATCGAGGTATTTTTGCGTCCCTGAAATTTTATTTAGAAATAATCTAAATAGATTCAGAATAATTGAACTGTTAAGGCTTACAGAGGGTTATTAAAAACAAAAAACGATGATCAAAGTAGCAGAAAGCGCCAAGCAGCAAGTAGCACACTTACTGCAATCGGAAAACCATCCGGAAGGTTCATTCGTGCGCGTGGGCGTGGAAGGCGGCGGATGCAGTGGACTCATGTATCAGTTGACCTTTGACCACCAAATGAAAGAAGGCGACCAGGTGTTTGAAGACAACGGAGTGAAAGTGGTGGTCGACCGCAAGAGTTTTCTATACCTCGTGGGAACGGAACTCGAGTACACAGGCGGACTGAATGGGAAGGGCTTTGTTTTCAAAAACCCCAATGCCAGCAGAACATGCGGCTGTGGTGAAAGCTTTTCAATCTAACAAAACGCAACACGCACGCACATGGCTTACGAAGGAGATGAGTTGCTGGATAGTGTAACGTCGAAAGAATACGAATTCGGCTTTACCACCAATATTGAGTCGGACAAAGCGCCGGCCGGTTTGAATGAAGACATCATTCGACTAATTTCAAAAAAGAAAGAAGAGCCCGAGTGGCTGTTGCAATGGCGTTTGGAATCATTTGCTATTTGGCAAAAGATGACCGAACCCGAATGGGCGCATGTGCATTACACAAAGCCAGACTTTCAAGCTATTTCCTATTACGCAGCACCCAAACAGAAAAAGCAATTAAACTCGCTCGACGAACTCGACCCCGAGATGCGTAAAACGATGGATCGCTTGGGTATTTCACTCGAAGAACAAAAGCGATTGAGCGGTGTGGCGGT
Organism: Flavobacteriales bacterium; assembly: GCA_044353065.1. Lineage (GTDB taxonomy): Bacteria > Bacteroidota > Bacteroidia > Flavobacteriales_D > Sanyastnellaceae > JAIBBG01. The sequence goes on from JBILCQ010000171.1 coordinate 1,838, forward strand.
TGACTTTGTAATGGACTCGGTTTCCGTTGCCACATCGTTCAAAGAAAAACTCGGTGAGCTTGGTATCATCTTCTGCTCGATGAGCGAAGCCATCAAAGAACATCCGGATCTCGTTCGCAAGTACATCGGATCTGTTGTGCCTCGTACCGATAATTTTTATGCCGCATTGAACTCGGCTGTATTCACCGACGGTTCATTCTGCTACATCCCAAAAGGCGTGCGCTGCCCGATGGAGCTTTCGACTTACTTCCGCATCAACGAAGGAGGAACAGGTCAGTTTGAACGTACGTTGGTAGTTGCCGACAGTGAAAGCTATGTGAGCTACCTTGAAGGATGCACGGCACCTCAGCGCGACGAGAATCAGCTGCACGCAGCAGTGGTAGAGCTCGTTGCGATGGACAATGCCGAGATCAAATACAGCACGGTGCAGAATTGGTATCCGGGTGATAAAGAAGGCAAAGGCGGTGTGTTCAACTTCGTTACGAAGCGCGGCATGTGTGAAGGTGTGAATTCCAAAATCAGTTGGACACAGGTTGAAACAGGCAGCGCGGTGACATGGAAATATCCATCGTGTGTGCTGAAAGGCGACAACAGCATCGGTGAGTTTTACTCTGTAGCTGTGACCAACAATTTTCAGCAAGCCGATACTGGAACGAAGATGATTCACCTCGGTCGCAACACGAAGAGCACCATCATCTCGAAAGGAATTAGCGCCGGCCAAAGCCAGAACAGCTACCGCGGTTTGGTGCAAATCAATAAGAACGCAGCCAATGCACGCAACTTCTCGCAGTGTGATTCACTCTTGATGAGCGATCGTTGCGGGGCGCATACGTTCCCCTACATCGAAGTGAAAAACAACAGTGCAAAGGTGGAGCACGAAGCTACCACCTCGAAGATTGGCGAAGACCAAATCTTCTATTGCCTGCAACGCGGATTGGATGAAGAGCAAGCCATCAGCATGATTGTGAATGGATACGCGAAAGAAGTGCTGAACAAGTTGCCCATGGAGTTTGCAGTGGAAGCGCAGAAGTTATTGGCGATATCGCTGGAGGGAAGTGTGGGATAAAGTGGTTGAAGGTTGAAAGTTGAAAGTTAAAAGTTCGCGCAACAGAACTTGCAACCTGCAACGTTCAACTTGCAACTCGGATAGTTGAAGGTTAAAAGTTGAAAGTTCGCGCAACAGAACTTGCAACATGCAATGTTCAACTTGCAACTCGGATAGTTGAAGGTTGAAGGTTGAAAGTTCGCGCAACAGAACTTGCAACCTGCAACGTTCAACCTGCAACTCAAATGATAGAAATAATAAGTGAACATTACACATCATGGCCACAGTGCAACGATTTGAAGATTTAAAAGTTTGGCAGGCGGCGAGAGCATTGCGCTCTGAGCTGAGTGCTATCATGCGCGGCAGTCAATTCAAACATGAATATGAATTGCGCAGCCAGATACTTCGTGCTGCACTATCAGTAATGGCCAATATTGCCGAGGGCTTTGAACGATCAACAACCAAAGAATTCATTCAGTTTTTATTCATTGCCAAAGGATCTGTTGGCGAACTGCGCAGTCACCTAGTTGCTTTATTAGACGACAACTTCATTTCAAGCGAACAGCACAATGAACTAACTGAAAAATCGACTGCTATCTCAAAACAACTTGTTGCTTTCATCCAATACCTCGAGCAGTCCAATACAACTAAACGCAATTCATACTCCACCAACAACAAAACAAATTCATCAGTAAAAGATGAAGCTGAAGAATACTACACAGAGCCTGATATAACAGAACATTCAACCAAACTAGTTGAAGGTTGAAAGTTGAAGGTTGCAAGTTGCTGTTGCGCGAACTTTCAACCTTCAACCTTCAACTTTCAACCGACAATCCACAATCAACCAATGAATCTCATCTCCATCAATAACCTCCACGCCCGCATCGAAGAAAAAGAAATCCTGCGAGGACTCACGCTCGACGTGAAGCCCGGCGAAGTGCACGCCATCATGGGCCCGAATGGCTCCGGCAAGAGCACGCTCGCTTCAGTACTTGCAGGACGAGAAGATTACGAAGTGACCGGAGGCAGTGTCACGCTCAACGGCAAAGACTTGCTCGAGATGCCCGCTGAAGAGCGCGCGCGTGAAGGACTATTTCTCGCGTTTCAATACCCGGTAGAAATTCCCGGGGTGAGCAACATGAACTTCTTGAAAGCTGCCGTGGGCGAAATGCGCAAGCACAAAGGACTTGAGCCACTTGCGGCGAAAGACTTTTTGAAACTCGTGAAGGAAAAAGCTGCCTTGGTTGAATTGCAAGATCACCTTGCCAATCGCGCCGTGAACGAAGGGTTCAGCGGTGGTGAGAAAAAGCGCAACGAGATATTCCAAATGGCCATGCTTGAACCATCACTGGGTATTCTCGATGAAACGGATAGCGGTCTCGATATCGACGCACTGCGCATCGTGGCCAACGGTGTGAATGCATTGCGTTCGCCCGAGCGTTCATTCATCGTGATTACACACTACCAGCGCTTGCTCGATTATATCGTGCCTGATTTTGTGCACGTGCTCTACAAAGGACGCATCGTGAAGAGCGGCACGAAAGAACTCGCCCTCGAACTCGAAGAGCGCGGTTACGACTGGATCAAAGAAGAAGCAGAAGCCAACGCATAAGCCATGGAAACGACTACTGTAAGTCCTGCCAAGGAAAAATGGATGCGAACGCTAGTGAACCACGAATTCACGAATGAGAAGGCTGCAGCTGCAATTGAGCAATTCGATTTCCCGACAACGCGTGACGAAGATTGGAAGTACACACGCGTGGCGCGCATTTCGAATGAAGAGTGGAAAGTAGTATCTGATGCGGCTACCATTGACACCAAGGCATTCGAAATCGAAGGCCTAGATGCATATACGCTCGTGTTTGTAGATGGAAAATTCTCGTCGGCAAGCTCTCGCATGCCGGCTGAACAAGGCATCCACGTTTCGCAAGAAACCGTTTTGACATCTGAACGCGACACGTACGAGCACTTCTTCCAGGCCATGGCCGATGCGGCATGCACCGACATCATCAATGTACTCGTTGAGAAAAATACAATCGCTACAAAAGCGATTCACATTATACACGTAAGCACACAAGCGCAATCGTTGGCGCAGCCTCACATTCGTCTCATTGCGATGAGCGGCGCCAACATACATTGTGTTGAATCGTTTGTTTGCACGAGTGAAATAAAAGCGTTCACCAATCGCACGCTCAAGATTACGGTGGAGGAAAACGCGCACGTGCATTG
>JBILCQ010000170.1:0-5111 GCA_044353065.1 Flavobacteriales bacterium
ACATTCATCGCGACGGCTACGACATGGCGGCGCTAAGCGCAGCATTTCCAGCGTTGGGTGAGTTCATTGTAACAAGTCAGGCAGGTACACCCACCATCAACTTTACCGACCAGCGAGCAGTGATGGCCTTGAACCAAGCCATACTCGTTCGCCAATATGGTATTGAAGGGTGGAACTTACCCAAAGGATATTTATGTCCGCCCGTTCCCGGACGTGCCGATTACATTCACCACGTGGCCGATTTACTCGCAGCATCCAACCGCGGAACCATACCTGAAGGCATCAGCACACGTGTATTGGATATTGGCGTAGGTGCGAACGTCATTTACCCGATTGTTGGACGTAAGTCATACGGATGGTCGTTTACCGGCAGTGATATCGATGAGCAAGCGCTTCAATCGGCAGGTGAGATAATACGTCGCAATGAATTGCTGCAAGAACATGTCAATCTGAAACTTCAGAAAAATGCATCCCACTTTTTCAAGGGTGTAGTGGGCAGCGAAGACGAGTTTGACCTCGTAGTTTGCAATCCACCCTTCTACGCCAACGAAGCTGAAGCAACGGAAGCAGCAGGCCGCAAATGGAAAAATCTGGGCAAGGACAAAGACATGGGCAACAAACGCAATTTTGGCGGACACACTAACGAGTTGTACTGCGAAGGCGGCGAGTTACAATTCATCCGCAAGATGATCGAGGAGAGTTTCTTTTTTGCGCGCAAATGTTACTGGTTCACCACGCTTGTATCCAAACAAGAACACATGCATCAGTTGCACCGCACCTTGCAAAAGGTAAAGGCCACCGATGTGAAAGTCATTCATATGTCGCAAGGCCAAAAAAGCAGCCGCATCCTGGCCTGGACACTCCTCCACCCCGATCAGCAACGCGAGTGGCGCGCAAGGCATTTTTGGGAGTGAGGTGAAAATTCACTCTGAACAGTCTACTCATTCTGATTCTGTTACTGTTTCTCATTCTGCATAGTCAAGTCTAAAGGAGAATGAAGAAACTCTGGGTAGAACTTAAGGTCGAAATCAGCGCATTCTTGATAAAAAAAACCGGACCATTCAATCTGAACGATCCGGTTTGTACCCGGGACGGGAATCGAACCCGTACAGCCGCAATGGCCACAGGATTTTCTTACCACTATGGCTTTCGCCACCTACATCCACTGATGTGTTTGTGGTCTGGACTTTCTCTTCATCCAATTACCTGGATGTCGCCTGTTAAGTCTCTACACCTTCTCCTTTTTATGGGAGCTTGGCTCGGGATTGCCACGTTTTCACAGAGGTTTCCCCGAGTTTAAGCGATTCTACATCCCCCATTACTGGAGGTGCACTCAAATTTTCTTTGATTTATTTTTAGCTCGATACGTCTCAGTTTGAGAATGACAGTTTGGACACAACAATCTCAAATTTTGCAATAGATGATTTCTTCTATTACCATCTATATGATCCAATTCAAGATTTATTGGCTTCCCGTTCCATTCATTGATACTACAAACAGCGCACTCATTCATAAGAATTTGGTTCTTCAAAAGTCGAATTTTCAATTTGAACGTTTGAAAGTATGGATGCTTTCCTTCCAATATTTCGGTCAAAGGCACCCTTTCTTTAAAAGATTTGGGGAAGCCAACGCCCGATTGATTTGCGCGGTAACATTTCAACTCAAGCGCTCTTTTTTTAAAGCTATTAAAATGCAACCCCAAAATTGAAGCAGCTTCTGCCATTGATTTAGATTCATGACAAACCTGAATAAAATAGCTATCATCAATTCGATTTTTAATTCTCCAGCTCATAGTGCTCGTATCGAATAAAAATGTCAAAGAACTTGTAAGTCCTGCGTGTCTACCAGTTCCACCACCCGGGCGGCTATAGACTGCATTATAAAAAAAATCCCGACCTGACTACCAGATCGGGATTTTGAGCGGGAGACGAGACTCGAACTCGCGACCCTAACCTTGGCAAGGTTATGCTCTACCAACTGAGCTACTCCCGCTTGATAAAAGAACTTAAGGGCCGCAAATTTATACAAGCATTGCATTAAGGCAAATACTTTCTTGAGTTTTTCCGAAAAAAAATTCAGATTGATCTTAAAAAGCTCATAATCCTATCGGTAGCTCCACGACCGGACTCCACAAACCGTCCGGCAAGAGCGCCCATGCGCGTCATTTCGTCGGAATTCGAGGTGAGTTGTTCGATCAATAGCACCGCAGCAGCCTCATCGTGAGCTGCTCGGGCAGCGCCGCAAGCTATTAACCCTTGCGCTTCAGCAAACTTCTCGAAGCGCGGGCCAAATGCCACAGGTAAACCCCACGCGGCTGCTTCCAACGTATTATGAATACCGACACCGAAACCACCGCCAATCCAAGCTGCAGACGCGTATCGATAAAGGGTAGAGAGCATACCGATTTCATTGATGATGAGGACGCGCGATGTTTCCCAATCCGTTTCGGCGCGCTTCGACCACAAAACCGCTTCGGGCCAAAGTTGCTGTATCGCCTGGATATGAGCTGTTCCAATTTCGTGAGGCACAAGCAACAACTTCCAATCGCTCGATGCTTTGCGCCACCAACTGAGGAGCACCTGCTCGTCGGCCGGCCATGTGCTGCCCCCAATCAAAACAAGTGAGCCGGCAGACCACTCACACACTTCAGCTAATTCAGATGCTGTTGATGCAATTTCCAGCACACGATCGAAGCGGGTATCGCCTGCAATGGTGCACAGATCTATTCCAATTCCGTTGAGCAATTGCATCGAACTTTCATCTTGCACGAAATAATGACTTACGCTTTCCAGCACCGGCTTCCAGAAAAAGCCGCTCCAACCAAAAAAACGCTGATTAGGCCTCAGAATCGCAGAAATCATAATCAATGGAATACCACGGCTCTTGCAACCCAGAAAATAGTTCGGCCAGTATTCATACTTCACGAAGCAAGCAACCTTAGGTCGAATGATATCTAAAAAGTCACTGCTGGAAGAGCGTGTATCAATTGGCAAATAGAATACTCCATCTGCACCCGCATAGTTCTTTCGTATCTCGTAACCCGAGGGCGAAAAGAAGGTGAGCAGAATAACTACATCCGGACGCTCCTTCCGAAGTCTCTCCATGACAGGACGTCCTTGTTCGAACTCGCCTAAACTGGCGCAATGAAACCAATAGATGTCCCCCGTGTATTCCTTTCGCCAGAGTTGAAGATTCTTACGCCAATTCCTGCGGCCTTCGACCCACTTGCGCGATTTTCCATGCGCGAGAGCCACTCCATGCATGAGCGCATTCGCAAATGAAACAAGCATGGAATAGATTACTCTCAAGTTGGCGGTTGATTAGTAGTAGTAAAAATTATCGGACATTCTTTTGTACAGATGCAAAGTCCAGCCGGCACGAATACCCATTAAAATATCCTTGCGAACACCTGTCTCACTCAACTGTGTATCAAAGTTAATTGGGCGGCGCGGCTCTGTAAATCCACGCCAAGCTTCAACACCAATCACGAAGTTGATGAACCGATTATTGCTCATATGAAAATACCCTAAGAATCCGGTAATTGCTAGGCCATTCGCCATGCGATCATATCCTTTTAAATAATTCTCTTCCAACTGCGCTATATAGGTTTCCTGATGTTCAATTCGGATTTTATGCTGCATAAAACCCACCCCGGATTTCGCAAGGATACCTGAGTTCTCATTCGGGCCGATGACTGGAAACAACCTGCCAAAATCGCCCGATATGGCAAAACCACGCTGCTGAATAACCAACACGGCAGGATAACCATCATTATCTAAAACGTAATCGCCGTCAACCAGTAAGTTTTGCAAAAAACCATCTTCCTTGATTACACGATTACCGAAAAGAAACTGACCTTGAATACCATAATACCAATTTGTGCGCGACTTAATATGGAAGCCAAGAGAGAGGTTACTATTATTTCCAAATCGACTGGCCATATCCCCGCCGGGAATCTGGTATGCGTAGCTCATGGTAACATGCGGGTCGAACAATGACGTGTCGCGCACAGAGCCCTGAGCGAAAGTGGTTCTACTGAAACAGAATATCGATAAAAGAACAAGCAATCGAGCCATGCAGCGAAAGTAATGCAGGCTGCAATTCGGCGAGCTACTCGGGAACAGATTCAGGCCATTCAAGGCCGCCGATGATTGACTGAATGGCTCCCTCCTTCAGACTGTAGGCCGAGTGTGTAAGCTGTGAAAATGGATGAAAGCCCAATACAAAATAAACCAAATGTGCCGCGAGAGGCATGTATTGCGCACGAATACTGGGTATAGCAGGATGCTTCAAGCGATCGGCAAGTGCGCTGCGAAGCAACCACCGATGAATGCTCTGAAAAGCATCCAGCGGAATGTCTGCATACAACTCAGTTACAGCATCGCCTATCGTATCGCGGTAGTGCAGGGAACGAAGCGTGTCAAAAGAACCTGATGAGCCGATCAATCGCTTTACTCCATAAAGCTTTAAAGCTTCCTTTAAATCGGCAAGCTCTTCATGCAGAATACCTTCCAATTCACGGAGCTGCGCTGTCTCGATTCTATCGGCAGGTTGAATACGATCGGTGAGACGACTTACCCCCAGCAAATAGCTTCTCTTCCAGAAAATTTCATGTGCATTGGCAATGACGAACTCTGTGCTACCGCCGCCTATATCCATAATACAAACAGCTTGATCAGCCAAGTCCATTGACTTTCGTACACCTTCACAAATGAGCTCCGCTTCACGGTCACCCGAGATTAATTCTATTTCTATCGAGAAAAGATCCTTTGCTTTGGAAATAAACTGAAGACCATTAGATGCTTCGCGAAGTGCTGATGTGGCGAAGGCGAAAACGTGATCGCATTCCAAATTATCAATGGCTGCTTTATGGACATACAATGCGTCGAGACCGCGGGCAAAGCGATGCGGATGGATAACCTTCTCCTCAAAACCTCCCTCTCCTAATTTCACGGCTACTTTGTTGTGAAAGATAACATTCCAGCTGTCGCGAGTGACCTCAGCTACGAGAAGATTGAATGTGTTCGTACCACAATCGATGACAGCTATCTTTTTCACGTAACAAAGATAGTCTCAATATCGAATGGCGAATGACTAGCTACTAATGACTA
>JBILCQ010000341.1:0-5107 GCA_044353065.1 Flavobacteriales bacterium
GAAACCATTCGTGACACTCAAGTTGATACTTCCATTAGAAACGGCCGCGCATGTTGTGCTGGTAGTTGTTGCACTCAGCAAAATGTTGCAGCAACCTTCGTTCACAACACCTGAACAGTTATCATCAGTGAAGTTGGCACAGACTTCCGGCGCCTCCGGGTTGATGTTAGCGTTGTTGTCGTTGCAATCGCCACCACAAGCAGTGAATCCATCGCCATCAGCATCAAAACCTTCATCAATTCCGCCGGCGCAGTTATCATCAATACCATTACAAACTTCAGTTGCATTCGGACGAACAGCATTGTTGTTGTCATTACAGTCACCGCCGCATGAAGTGTATCCGTCGTTGTCAGCATCAAAACCTTCGTCTATGCTTCCGTCACAATCATCATCGATAGTGTTGCAAGCTTCTTGAGCGTTCGGTCGTATCGCTGAGTTGTTGTCATTGCAGTCACCACCGCATGAAGTGTAACCATCACCATCTGCATCGTAACCTTCGTCAATGCTTCCGTCGCAATCTTCATCAGCTCCGTTGCAAATCTCAAATGCACCCGGATGAACGATAGAGCTATTGTCGTTGCAATCGCCTTGGCATGTCGTATAACCATCAGCATCCACATCAAATCCTTCGTCGATGCCGGCAGTGCAATTGTCATCAATACCATTGCAAACCTCAGTTGCACCAGGACGCACAGATGATGAATTGTCATTGCAGTCGCCCGATACACCCACATAGCCGGCAGGAGCGGCACATGCGCTGGCCGTTACTGAAGCGTTACCATACCCGTCGCCATCTGCGTCCTGATACCACACAGCACTTTGACCTACGGTGATATAAGCTGTCTTGGTCTCTGTATCGCTAAAGCTAGCGTTCGAAGAAGTTAGTGTCACAGTATACGTGCCCGGTGTGTTGTATTGAACAATAGGGTTAGTAGCGGTGCTTGTTGAAGGCGTGCCTCCTGCAAACGTCCAGCTGTAAGTTGTTGCACCCGTTGAAGCATTCGTAAAGTTTACAGATGAACCTTGACAAATAGAAGTAGATGATGCTGTGAAGTCTGCCACAACAGCAGATGCTGTTCCAACGCAATCACCTATTGTAGCAAGGACATTGTGGTTGAAGTCATTCAACAAATCTGCAATGTTGCTAATGCAAATCGTGTTGCCACTCAATGAAGAGTAGGTAACTCGAAGAATAGCAGTTGCATTGGTGTAGGTTGGAACCTTGGTGTTGCCCTCGCTGGTTACAGCAATTGTATTTCCATCAAAGTGAATGTGTGCACCCCATATTGTGGTTGGTAACAAATTCTGAACTCCCGTAATGGTAGCTCCTGAAATGTCGAACTGCATAGCCCACAATTCGTTTTGTGGATTGCTTACCACGACATCAAAAGTTGAATTCGTTGTATTCAAGTTGGCAAGACCAACAGTAACAGTTTCGGGATCTTGAATCTCCGGATCCCAACCGCATGATGTGTATTCCAATGGTGGAACACCGGCATCTTGCTGCTGGTGAATACACTGACCCATATACGATGCGTCTGCTATGGTAATCTCACCATCGGCATTCAAGTCGGTGCAAGCGCTTACAGCGATTCCGCCGTTGACAGCTGCTTCACCGTAGAGGTGCTCATCTTGTGGTGTTAAGTATCCGTCATTGTTTACATCCCCGCTCAACACTGTGCCTGGGCAATTGCCGGCACAATCCGTTTGCGCATCACCAAATGGGATACCCAAGCAGTCTTCAACTGCAGGACATGAAGCAATGTTTTTGGTAAAGTTGATAATGTTGTTGTTCGCATCACGACCGAAAGAGATACACACCTGTGCGTAGTTGTTGTCGTAACGCAACTCGTAGCGTCCATTCTGATCAGGGTCTTGATCCCAGTTAGTGCGAATAACGAGATAATAGGTGCCGGCAGGAACGCCTGTCACATCTATCCACTGACAAGTCAAGCTAGATGAATAAATATCCGCGCAACCGGCAGTGATACCCATGTTTCCGCAAGAATACTGAGCAGCTATGCCTGAAGGGCAAGACAAATCAAGTACGCAGAATCCGTTCTTGAAACCAATGTTCGGCATCAAGTTACCATTCGAATCAAACAGTAAGTATTCGGCATAACCCGCGTAGTGATAGTGGTTGTGGCAAGGGTCGAATGTGAATTGTGAGTTAGCAGCATTTGGCACACCAATGAAATAATCTTGTGTTCCGATGTTCGCAATTCGGGTCGTGAAACGCAAAATTTGACGAGTACCAACATTGCTCTGCAAACATCCTTCGTTTACCAAACAAGCATCACCGTTGGTAAGCGTAGTCGACGTCAACGAGCTAAAAAGCTGTGCTTGGTCCATAAACAAGTCAGGGCCAAGGCCGGTGCAGTTAGGATCTCCGTTGTAGTAGCAAGGACCTGGGGCACTAGCCAATGGCTGGTAGTTACAAGCCAGAATATCCATACAACCGGTAACAGGGCCAACGTATTCAAAGAACACATCATAGCTACTTCCGGCACAAGCGCCGGCGCTACCAACACGCACATAGTACGTGTTGCCACCTGTCATGAATACATCCGTTTGCGCTTGCACACCGCAGAAATCATCGTTGTAGGTGTATGTCGCTTCATTGGTATTATCAAAATTGGCCATGGTGCAGTAGTCATACACCCAGATGCGCGTATCGCATGCTGCATAACCGCAGGTAGTGATGCGGTATTGACCATTCACAGCTGGTGTGAAGATGTACCATGAATTATCGAATGGAACTTCGTTCAAGCCCAACACTGCATCAAGCGGATCGTTGCAGCTTGTTCCTTCCGGACAGTTCACATAACGAATGTCACGAGTTCCGAACTGCGCGCCTTGTGCCACCAACGCACCATTCAAATAGACCTTGTAATTTCCTGTGCCAGTCAGTCCATTGCCTGCCGAATCGTATATTTCAAAACGATGGCATGTGCTATTGACACAAAATGTTGCATCATTGCTGGTGCCCTGAGCAACTACTACGTTGTTGTTGTCGAAAATCTTCCACGAAGTTTGGGTTGGGTTCGCATCTGGAGTAATATCTACTGTTACGATATCGCCTGTTGTAACCAACACGTTGTTGTTGGTTGCGGTGCTTGAGCCGGCTGCATCTGTGATAGTGAGCGTAGCAGAATAAGTTCCGCCCGCAGGATAGGTTACTACCGGGTTTTGAGCCGTAGAAGTCGATGGGGTTCCACCGGGGAATGACCAGTTATAGCCGGTAATATTACCAGAGCTGGTGCTGGTATACTGCACATTCAAACAGTTTGTACCGGTTGGCGCGTAGTTGAACTGAGCAGTTAAAACCGGATAAGTACACGTGCCATTGTTTTGTGTTGCGCACGCTGTATAGTTAGTCGCTTGTGGATCTGTACAACCCAAGATGCCGCTCGCAGTTACTTGCATCGTAAAGGCTCCAATTACCGCATTGTATCCGCCCGCCTGAATGTAATACGTGTTGCCCACTGTGAGTTGCGCACAAGTGAACGACAAGTAAGAGCGATACGTTCCGCCGTAATCATCGTTGCAACCCAATTGCGTTCCGCCGCAAGCGCTGTAGAGAGCTATACGCGTATCGGTGTTTGTTCCAAGTTGCGTTTCGATGACTACCGTTCCTCCGGTATAAACGAACTTATACCATATATCCTTGATTGCAGTAGTGCCACCACAACTCGGATTTGCAGCGTTGGTAACTGTATTGGAATTGTTACAACTGATGTAACCGCCGTTCACTGTAATAGGAATTGCATTTGCACACACATCATTCGCGGGAGCCTGCGCAAAGCCTATGATTGAGGCAAACACACAGAACATAGTAGACAGTAAAAACTGCTTCATGTTTTTGGTAATTATTGGTTTACGGTTGGTTAATGTCCTTAATTAAGGAAAGGCAATTTAGCTGACAATTGACATGCACACAAAACTTTTTTGCCGATAGAGGGGCGTCATGACACATCGCCGAAATTCGCGACCTAAACAAATTCGACCCAATGCTCTCCAAGGATACCGACAAAAAACTCTTCCTGCTCGACGCCTACGCCTTGATTTTCCGAGCTTATTATGCGTTTATTAAAAATCCGCGTATCAATTCGAAAGGGTTAAATACATCGGCTATGTTCGGATTTACGAACGTGCTGCTCGATATATTGAAAAACGAAAAGCCCAGCCACATGGCGGTCGTTTTCGATCCGCACGAAGAAACGATTCGCGTGGAGGAATTTCCGGAATACAAAGCCAATCGCGAAGAAACACCTGAAGACATCAAACTTGCTTTTCCGTACATCGTGCGCATCATCGAGGCCATGAACATTCCCGTTTACCAGGTGAGTAAATATGAGGCAGACGATGTAATCGGAACGTTGGCAAAAAAAGCAGAGCAAGCCGGCTTCACAACCTATATGATGACCAGCGACAAAGACTACGGGCAGCTGGTTTCGGACAACATCTTTATTTATCGCCCGGGCCGTGGCGGAAATGAGGCGGACATATTGGGTATTCCGGAAGTGTGCGAAAAATTCGGCATCAACAATGTTGCACAGGTCATCGACATCCTCGGCATGATGGGCGATGCAGTCGACAACATCCCGGGTATTCCGGGTATCGGTGAAAAAACAGCCACCAAACTCGTTCAGGAATTTGGTTCACTCGAAGGGCTGCTCGCCAATACCGATAAGCTCAAGGGGAAACAAAAAGAAAACGTTGAAAACAACACGGAAATAGCGCTGCTATCAAAAAAACTGGCCACCATCATTCTCGATGTTCCTGTTGATTTGGAAGAAGAAAAGCTGAAAGTGACCGATTTCAACAAAGAGAAAATCACGGAAGTTTTTGAAGAGCTTGAGTTCCGACAATTATTAAAGCGTATGGTTGGCGATGCACCAGCTGCCGATAAAGCCGTTCAAGGCGAACTGTTTTTTGAGGAGAACGAAGACGCTTCGCACGACCAACCGAAAACTTCATTCAAAACAATTCAAGACATTCCTCATCATTATTATCTGGTTCAAGAAGATGAAGACATTCATGCACTGGTCGAGAAATTAAAAAAGGCATCTGTGTTTTGTTTCGATACTGAAACCACCGAGATAGA
>JBILCQ010000337.1:0-5105 GCA_044353065.1 Flavobacteriales bacterium
CATCATTCGACAGGCCTGTAGCATTGCGTCAGGAAATGCGACTCATCAATGAAGGTGGAAAAGAGCGCATCATCGTAAACAATTACTTCGATACTCCACTGGAAGAAGATCTTTCTGTTCTGGCAGCAGAAATGCTACGCAAGAAATCGGTGCTGGAAGTCAACTCGAACGGATCAACCACCGTTTCACTCACCAAAACAGATGTCAAGAAAGAGGATGAGCTGCGCACGTTTGATGAGAACATGAGCAATGCTACTGTTGCCGCAGGATTTGAAGGCGGCAGTGTATCATCCATTGTTGGTGAAATGAAAAGTGAGTTGGCTGTTATTGAACGCTTCGTAAACGAAAGCGATGTGAAGCGCAACAACAGCTTGGCGTATGCCAGTAAGAAGCAAAAGGAAACAGATGCGCTCTTGAATCAAGCGGAAGCCATCCGCAAATTGCTTCCGACGGAGCTTGTAACGGAAACAGACATCAACAACTTGCGCAAAATGGTTGAACTGACTGAGCAAGCTGAAGTGGTTCAACTCGAAGCCATCGCTGCCTTCAACACCGCCAAGGCCATCAGCGCATTCAAAGAAAGTGAAAGCAAAAGAGCTGAGTCGCTGCAAGCATCCATAGCGGCTATCAGCGAGGCAGAAAAAGCACAGAATTATGATGAAACGGTTGCTGCTTTGACCATCGAAAAAGATCGTCGCACCGCAATTCGAAATGGTGTTGAAGGAAGTCCTTATGACAAGATGATGGCGAAATCAAAATCCTTGGAAAACGAGCGTGCGAAGCTTGAAGCCAACTTGAATGCAGCCCGAGAAGAAGAGAAAGCAAAGGTCCGCCAAGTTCAGCGTCTGAAAGATAATTTGGCGAATCCAAGCACAAAGCAATCTGAAAAGACAACACTTCAAAGCGAATTGGCCCAAGTTGAAACTGAACTGGCGGCTATTCGACGTGATTTGGTTAAGCAGCAATCTGCCTTCAATAATTCGGAAGAGACCATTACCCGCGCCTACGCCGAAGCCGGCTTCTTCAAGAAGGTAAATGATGATTCAACTGCCGGCTTGGAAGAGAAAGACATGGTTACTCTTACTTCGGAAGAGCGTGCTATGCTTGAAATGTCGATTGCGGCTTTAGATACGCGTGTAGCTCAGCTCGAAGTAACAGATCCGCAGATGCTGGCTATGCTGGGCGAAAAGACCATGCGCGAATACGAAGAGCCGACAATGGCAGCCAAGGCGAACGTAGAAACGAAGACAAACAACTCGGAAGCGGCACAGTCTGAAACATCGACCAACGCAACTGCAACTGCTGCGGCTGTGACTTCAGAAACCAACGTTCCTACTACTTCAACTACAACCGCTGCTGCTACTCCAATTGCAAGCGAAGCATCTCAATTGCGCACTACACTCGAAAGCCGCATGGCTTTGTTGGAAGCTCGTCCAAACTTGCAAATCGCAAAAGGACTTTTAATACGCGATGCTCTTTTGGAATCACGCGAAAAAATTGCATCCCTGGAAGCTAAACTGCTGGATGGAAAAATTTCACCAATGGAACGTAGCACACTCGAAAATTTGAAGTCGCTGGAAGTAGTTCTCGCGCAAGACCTGGAGCAAGCGAATCAATCGGCACCTGAGGTGAGTAGCGAAGAAATCCGTTCGATGTATACAGCCCTCTCTCCCGAATTTGAAGCAACCCTCACTGCTATTGAGAACGATAATTCGAATGAAATTTCGAAGGCGCAAAAGCGCATGGAGTCCAAGAGCGCGATGATCAGTGTTTTGAATAAGCGTCAGTTGGCAAACACACGCGCCCTCGACAATTTGAAGCTGAGCGAAAATGATGAAACTTCCATGAAAGAACTCGAAAGGTTGGCCGTGGAAGATGTGACAATTGCCGCTGCCATTGAAAGCGCATCAGCGGAAGCAGTGCATATCACCCCATTGGTTGCTGCCTTTGAACTGGAGAACAAAAACATCATTGAAGGGGATGAAGATTTCTCGCGTAAGCTGCAAGACCAACTCACATTGGGTGAGCAATACATTGCGGCATTGGTTGCATTTGAGTCGCAATTGAAAAGCAAAGCGGGTAACGCGTCTGAATTGGAGCGCGAGCAAATTGACATTGAATTACAAGCTGTAGCAGAACAACGCCAGATTGTCGAAGCAAAGCAACTTGCTTACCGCCACGACTTGGAACTCACCACCTCTGCAGCTGCGCCTTCTGAAACGACTTTGGTGAACGATTCAACAACGACTACCGCTGCCGATGAATTGAATCCTTTGGCAGAAACAGGGGTTGTAGAAACAACGGCGGCTATTACTGCTCCTGACAATACATCAGCTACGACTGATGCAGCAGTTACAACCAATACGGAAGTGATTGCAGAAGCACCGGCTGCTGAAGAGAAGAAAGAGACACAACTGGAAACAGAAGTAAAAGTAATCAAGGACCTCTTTGCCGCGAAAGAAGAAGGCAAATCGATTTTCGCATACGAGACAGGCGCATTCGAAGAATTGGTGCTAACCTATCCTGAAGTAAGTGCTCGTCTGAATAACCGTGAGCAAATTCAGCAACTCAATGACGAAATCTTCATCATTGAAGGTGAAATGGAAGCGACGCAAGGAGAAGCAGGACTGAAAAAACTCGATATGAAAGCTGAGCAATTGTACTTGAAGCGCTCCATGCTGGAAATTGAGAATGCCGGTGTTATCGCTGAAATGACTCAACAAGAGTACAGAAATCAACTTTCAAAATCTGCCGAAGTCATCGCCGGAAATCAGGAACAGTTAAATGAAAGACCTCAAATCAGAAATGAGGTAGCCCGCTTGAAGTCAGAGTCAGACATGAACATGCAGGCCGCCGAGAAACTCCGTGAGCAGGCCGTTCCAATCCAAGATGATATTGAAAAGGCCGATTACTATCGCCAGGCGTATTCGCTCGAAGCACTGGCTATCGACCAGCAAAAGCAGATTCAGTCTATTTGCGGTAACCTCGAGATGCTCACGAAATATACAGAACCACAATTGGCGATGTTGAAGACAGGCACTATACCAGCCGAATTGCGTGAGGAAAAAGAAGTTGCTTCAGACAGCACAGCGGCTGTAGTCGACCAAAATAGCAGCGCTCTCGCCCTGGCGATGGCAGAAAATGAGGCAGTAGCGAAGAAAGCAGCTGTTGAAACAACAGAGTCTTCGTTGAATACAACTAAATCAGCGGAGGTTTCACCATCAACTGAAGCGGTCGTTCTTGCTGCACCTGCCAACGTCAACGAAGCACAAAACAACAACACTGATTCAAACAAAGCAGCTGAGGTTGCATCCGAAATCGTGAAGACGGAAGCAACAGTAGCCGCGAAATCACCAGAAACCGTTTCAGCTCCTGCCAACGAAAAGGCCACCATCGCAGCTGAGCCAAAGACCGAAGTAGTAAGCCCAAAGGCTACTGCTACTGCAGCGCCTGCCGAATCGCGCGCGAAGGCATCGGCCAACGCAGCGGACTACTTCTTCAGCATGCCTTCTGAAGTGGTAGCAGACTTGTTCGCTACCACACCACGCGGTGTGTACAGCAACGAGCGTCCGATTCCAATCGATGCTGAAATGCCAAAAGGAGTGTACTACAAAGTGCAGATCGGTGCATTCCGCAACGACATTCCACAGAACTTATACGATCAGTTTGCGCCCATTAGCGGTGAGCGTTTGAACACGGGCATTACTCGCTACACAGCCGGATTCTTCGTTCAATTCGAAGGTGCTAAACAAGTGAAGCAACAGATTCGCGCAATGGGATACAACGATGCTTTCATCGTAGCTTACAAAGATGGAAAGCGCATTCCGTTGTATGAAGCAGCTGCCATCACCGACGGCGCTGCCGTTGCCGCCGACATCAAGGCCGCATTCGATAAAGCTGCGGTTGGTGCCGTTGCACAGAACAATCAGCCGAAAGCCACAGAACCTGCCGTTTCTAATGGAAATGCACCATCTAACGCGGGAGCTACTACTCCACCGGTTACTGCAGACCGAGTGAGTGCGAATGGAACTACTGCCGCACCAACAAATTCGGCTGTTACAAACGAAGCAAACGGCAACGCCGCTAAGACTCAAAATGCTGCAGCACCAGCATTGAACCTGGAATCAGAGGTTGCCAATGAACTCGCACGTGTGCCGGCCATGCGCAGCGTAGCAGAAATTGAAGCCGCAGCTGCCCAACCGAAGAACACGGAGTACTACAAGGCAGATCAAACGCAAAAGGCGGATCAAACACAGATTGCACCTGCCGACCAGGTGGAAAAGATTCAAGGACTCTTCTACACCGTTCAGGTGGGTGTGTATAGCAAACCCGTTGCAGCTGCCTTGCTTCAGAACGTGAACCCACTCAACTCTGAATTGACAGAAACGAACAAAATCCGCTATACCTCCGGTCAGTATGGCACCCTTGCCGAAGCGGTTGTTAAGCGTGATGAAATTCGCGTAATGGGAATCACCGATGCATTCGTAACCGTTTATTACAACGGCAAGCGCATCACCCTCAGCGAAGCCGATTTGCTTCTGAAGGAAAAGGGTGCCGGGATTATCGCGAAGTAAATAATCTCAGTAGAAAACTATAGAGGCTGTCTTAGAAATTGAGACAGCCTCTTTTTTTTCTGGTTTCAAAACCGAGTTGTTTGTTAAATCTTGAAGGAAGGAATAACGATGCAAACGCAATCCTATATTTGCTCTGTGAATTCGATCCTTACAAAAACGACTTGCGGTGTACGCATTACGGTTCATCCTCGCTATGAGGAAAACCTAAGCTATGCCGGTGAAAGTTGTTTTGTTTTTTCTTACCACATCACGCTGGAGAATCAAAATGACTTTCCGGTGAAACTGCTGCGAAGACATTGGTTCATTTTCGACTCTGTTGGAGTGAATAAAGAAGTGGAAGGCCCCGGTGTTGTCGGCGAGACTCCTCTCATTATGCCGGGCGAATTCTTCAGTTACAGCAGCGCGTGCGATTTGAATTCACCGCGAGGTTCCATGCACGGATACTACACCATGCAGCGTTTTGGAAGCGAAGAACTCTTCGAAGTCAAGGTTCCGCAATTCAACCTCGAAGCCCCTCACTCTCTTTCATAA
>JBILCQ010000172.1:0-5100 GCA_044353065.1 Flavobacteriales bacterium
ATTTTGTAAGGTGTTTGATTTGCGCTGCAAAGCAATTCTCGACACACCCCGTGCGTGTTACATCCGTTTTAAGAAAATGGCTTCCCGTGTTAAGGAAATGTCACCGAAGGTTAAGAGTGTTAACGCAGCTGATTCTAACCTACTTGTTTTTGAGTCGGTTATCTATTTCATTTCGAATTTGCTCCAATTGCTTTTTGGAGAATTCGCCGCTGTCATCCTTGCCGCCCATGATAGAGAAGCTCAGATACCTCTTCGGGTTGACCCGTATGTCGTTTAACAACAAATCGAGACTTTGCGAGGCTTCCAGCACTTGGTTGTGCAATGAGTCGGATTGAATGAGTTTCCCAAGACTTCCTTCCCCGCTATTGATTTGTCGGGTTATTTTATTCACGCCTTGCAGGGCTTGATCCACTTGGGAAAGTGTATTCGATAAATTGAGTTTTGCCAGCGAATCGGTGATGTGCGAAGCGTTTTTAATGGCGTTGGATAGTGCTTCGTTGTTGGAGCGCAGGTTGGCGGAAATCGCATTTACATTTTCGAAAATAGAGCCCAGCTTGCCTTGATTCTCGGACAAAATAGAGTTTAAGGTATACGAGGTGCGCTCGAGGTTTGCAATCGTGTTTTGCAAGTTTTCGAATACCTGAGAAAGGTTTTGAGTTTGCTCCTTGTTGATAATAGAACGGATGTTTATCAGAAGCGAGTCCACACTGGCAAAAAGCTGCGAAGACTTCTGCTTGATAGGTTCAATCTGTTGCTTGACACTTTCTGCCAAACCAAGTGAAAGACTTGTTGCCAGGGTGTCTTTGTTTTCCGCAATCTCACTGCTACTTCCCAAGAGAAGCTGAATAGCTTTTCCCCCAAATAAGTCGGCATCATAGATTTCCAACTTGGTGTCTTTGGGTATGCGAAGGTTGTCATCGCGCAGAAGCACCTCCACTAATATTCTTCCGCTTCCATCGTCGTGAAGTCGCACACCTTTTACGATACCGATTTTATAGCCATTGAGAATAACCGGGTTTGACACTTGCAAACCCGCTGCATTGTCGTAAATTCCATAATACTTCTGCTGCTTCTGAAACAAGTTTACTCCTTTCAGATAACTCAATCCGAAGTAGAGCAATACGATTGACATTACTACCAATACACCAATAAGGAATTCGCGTCTGATTTTCATTTTTGCTTTGTTTGATTGACGGCCTTGGTAAGGTCAATGCGTACGTTATCCTGAAATGCAATAATAAAGGCATCCTTAAAGCCCAACCCAATCAATTTATCGCGGTTTGCTTTGGCTTCTTGATAGATGTCTGTCGTGCCGGTGAGGTATTTATACATTCCATTGTGCAGCTGTTCGTCGATTTTTTGCAGCCCCTTGAATTCGGGCGAAGTGGTGCTGAGCGGCTTTGCAGACGATAGTATTTGTACCTGGAATTTAATCCCGGAGGTAATGGTTTTGTTCGTTATATCGGGGGCTGTGACAGTTGTTTCGGATTGCTTTTGTGCTGGCAGTGGTTTGGAAGAACTGGGGTCGGCTACAACTGTTGTAATGGAATTTTTATCGGAAGATGGCGAATTGCTATCCTTCGGTTTTATCGTTTCCTGCTTCGACCCATTAGCTTCCGTTTTCCCCTTGGTGATGGGATTTTCCTTGTCTTTAAAATCTCGAAACGCTCGGAAGATTGCCGAAGCCATGTAGGTTTTCCCTTCTTTGCTATGCAGAAAATCTTCCTCTTCTGCGTTGGTGAGGAAACCTAGTTCAACCAACACGCTCGGCATATTGGTGAAACTGATTACGTAATAACCGGCCTGTTTCACCCCGCGATCTTTCCGGCCAACTTTCGAACGAAATTGGTCCTGAACATTTTTAGCCAGGTTGATGCTTTTATCGAGAAATGCATTTTCACGCATACTCATGATAATATAGGTGTCCGGGTTTTTCGGGTCGAAGCCCTGGTAGTTTTTTTCGTGGTCTTTTTCCAGGTAAATCGAAGCGTTTTCGCGCATGGCTGTTCTCAAACTCTCTTCGGATTTATGAAGGCCCATTACAAATGTTTCCGAGCCTGATGCCGCCTTGTTATCGTTGGCATTGCAGTGAATGGAGATGAATAAATCGGCCAGCGATTCATTGGCAATCTGCACTCTGCGAGCGAGCGTGGGGAATACGTCTGTTTTGCGGGTGTAAACTATTTGAACCTCCGGATAATTCGTGTGAATGTATTCGCCAACCAGCAATGCCACATCGAGTGATATATCCTTCTCTGTTTTACTCATTCTGCCTGTACCAAGGTTGCCGGGGTCGCTTCCGCCGTGCCCTGGATCGATCACAACCGTGTATTTTTTTTCTGCAACGGTTGGTGGCAACGTAGTCGACATGAGGAGCACGGCAGCAATCAAACACAGGAATGCTCGCGAATTGAGCTTATTCCGAGACAATGGCTTGGGCGTTATGTTGCTGGGTCCGTTCTTCATAGCTTTGCGGCCGATAATTCACTACTTACAAAATTATTTTTCTCTGTTGGAGACTCGAGTGCGCATTCAGTGTCTTTTCACCCTGTGCTTGTTGATAATAGCAACAAGTTTCAAGGTACGTGCTTCTGAGTTTTTTTCGACGATTAGTTATGTGAATTTTAACAAGTTAACTTCCGATACCGTGCCTCCGGAAGATGACCTCGGGCTCGAGTATCAAATCGATTACTCCTCTACCGATTCTTCTGTTGTGGATGTCGTCAATGAGCAGATTCTGTTATACGGAAATGCGCGTGTGGTGTATGGACCTTTGGAAGTAACCGGAGATTTTATCACATTCTCGCTTATTGATTATACCGCTCGTGCCATTGGAAAGCGCGATAGTACCGGGCATGTAATTGAAACAGCAACGTTTAAGGAAGGAGATTCCGAATTCAAGGAAGATTCGCTGGCCTACAATTTCAAATCGAAACGAGGTATTAGCTATGGAGTGAGAACTCAGCAAGGTGAGGCCAATCTGCTTTCGGCAGTATCTAAAAAAGCTGACAACAATTGGGTTTCCATAGGAAAAGGAAAACTAACCACGTGCAGTGCTGAAAATCCGCATTACCATTTTCAGTTGAGCCGTGCCATGGTGATACCCAACGAAAAGGTTGTTTCCGGCCCCATGTTCTTGAAGTTTCGGAAGATTCCGACTCCCTTGGCGTTGCCCTTTGGTTTCTTTCCGAATAAGCAAGACGCTGTTCAGGGAATTCTGTTGCCCGGTTACGGAAACGCCAATGAAAAGGGCTATTTCATTCAAAACCTCGGCTATTACCTTCCGGTCAACCAGCACATGGACACGAAGTTTTTGTTCGATGTTTACTCGCGCGGAAGCTGGGCAGCCAGCAACATGACGAACTATAGCAAGATTTATCGCTACAGTGGTAATTTCAATATCTCTCGCGTGATCAATGTGGATGGAATTCCGGAATTGACTTCTTACAGAAAGACCTCCAATTTCAATGTGCAGTGGACGCACAACCAGGATCCGAAGGCACGCCCAAATTCAGGTTTCTCTTCCAACGTAAACCTAGGGTCGCTCAACAATTTCCGTAATAACCTCAATACTTCGCAAAACGACTTCTTGAGCACGACCTTTAGTTCGCGCATACAATGGACCAAGCGTTGGCCGGATTCGCCTTTCAATATGGGTGTAACAGCGGGGCACACGCAAAACACGCAGTCAAGAAATGTTCAACTTACGCTTCCCACAGCCAACTTGAACATGTCCCGTATAACGATGGGGCGTTTTGTTCAAGATAGACTTCGTTTGAAGCGCATGTTGGATAACATTGGATTAACTGCTTCAGCCGATTTTTCGAATGCGGTGAGTCAAAATGAGACGATGTATTCGCTGAATAATCTGGATAGTTTGTGGCAATTCGCTCGAAATGGATTGCGTCTGCAGGCTCAAACGTCGGCTAATGTTCGCGCAAAACAATTCGGAACGCTGACCTTATCGGTCAATAGCACGTTAACGAATACCTTTAAATACCTGCAGGCAACACCGGCAGCAGGAGGTGAAACGCTTGTGCTGGATACTCTTTATGGCTTGAAGAGCGCAATGAACTGGAATGCATCGGCCAATTTCAACACGCGATTATTTGGAACATTCAATTTTGGAAATAGAACTGCATTGAAGGCCATTCGACATATGGTGCAGTGGAACATCGGCGCCAGCTACACTCCCGAGGCGAATGTGCGTCGTGAGATGTATTCGGTTTCCGGCGATTTCTTGGGGTACAATCCTTTTGAAATTGCTGCGTTTGCTCCACAAAATTCTACTGAACAAATGAATTTGAATTGGAGTTCTACCAACAACTTCGAGGCAAAGGTTCGTGATCGATCCGCTTCAAAATTGGCCTACAAAAAACTCAAACTGATTGATAACTGGAGGAAGTCGCTAAGCTGGAACATGATGGCCGATTCACTTCAGTTGAGCAACTTATCGATGAGTGCGTTTACCACCATTGCCGGCGCCATCACCCTCAATTACAACTCTACGTATAGCTTCTATGACCGCGATAGTTTGGGCCGCGAGATAAATCGTTATTTAATGGATACCCAATCCATGCTGATGCGCATGGAGGGAACAAACCTCGCCCTTGGTTTTCAGCTAAAGAGTAAAGCCGCCAACCAGCCAAATGAAGATGATAACTCAGGCGATGGCAAGAAGAAAATCGATTTTCGAATTCCATGGACGCTTAACCTGAATTACAATCTGCGCATGACGCCGATTTGGGATCCGGTCAAGCAACGTGATTCCTTGACCTATAAACAGGCGCTTACCTTCAATGGTGATTTCACGCTATTTAAGCGTTGGTCATTTAGTTTCAATAGTGGTTACGATATGAGTAACCCTCGCTACAACAAGATTGAAGTGAGTGATTTTGGATTCCGTGATTTTACTACAACGAATCTTGGCTTCCGCTGGGATTTGCACTGCTGGGAATTCTCGATGAACTACGTGCCGTTTGGTCAGCGTAGAAGCTATATGATGCAGCTCAACATTAAGTCTGCCTTGCTGCAAGATTTGAAGATTCAGAGACGAGGTAATCTGGGAGATCCGGGATATTTGTATTAATGACGAATGAC